>USDU01000005.1 GCA_900553635.1 uncultured Lachnospiraceae bacterium
TGGCTGTCATAGCGATAATGGGAATCGTCTGCCCAAGAGGATTGGAGCTGTTGCGGATGGTCCGTGTAGCCTCGTATCCGTTCATGACCGGCATCTGGATATCCATGAGAATCAGATCGTAATCGCCGGGACGGGCAGAAGCGAAGGCGTCGCAGAGTTCCTTTCCGTTTGGATAGATATCGCAGGAGACATGCCACAGCTCCAGAATGGACTTGAGGATTTCCGCATTTAACGCATTGTCTTCGGCACATAAGAGCTTCATCCCTGCAAGACGGGCGGAAGCGTCGGCACTATCCGGGGCGTTGGGCTTACTTCCTGACATTGTTTCCTCGTTAATCCGAAATTCCAGAAAAACATCAAAGCAGGTTCCCTTGCCGGGGGTACTGTCTATCTGAATCGCGCCGCCCATCATATCCACAAGACTCTTGGTAATCGCCATGCCGAGGCCGGTACCGGACACCTTATTGGTGACGGAATCCTCCGCGCGTACAAAGGGTTCGTAGATATGCTCGAGAAAATTTGCTTCTATACCGATACCATTATCCTTTATGGTAAATTGGTAACGGGCATAGGAATGGAGCGTGCGGGGAAGCTCGCGGATGTGAAAGTCGATGGAGCCGCCCTCCGGGGTGTATTTCACAGCGTTACTCAGGATATTTACGAGAATCTGGCGAAGCTTAGTAGGATCACCCTCGATATGCTCATGCAGGATTTCATCCTTATAAATGGAAAAAGTCTGCTTCTTCTGGACTGCCTGAGGACGGATAAGCATTTCAATCTGCTCAATCTGTTCGGAGAGGTTGAGAGGTTCCGGATGCAGATGGGTCTGTCCGCTTTCGATTTTGCTCATGTCGAGGATATCATTGATGATTCCAAGCATATACTGGCTGGAAGACTGAATCTTGCGGGCATATTCTTCCGTTTTTGCCGGGTCGTGGGCGGCGTGCAGAAGGAGGCTGGAGATTCCCATAATGGCGTTCATGGGCGTCCGTATGTCGTGGGACATATTGGACAGGAAAGCACTCTTGATCTGGTTGGCAGTATTGGCGGCCTGAAGGGCTGCTTCGATATCCGCCCGAATCTCCTGTTCATGGGTACGGTTGGAAAATTCAAAGATCAGCAGGTTATTCTGCCCGTCGAGAATGTGAAAGACAGATTTCTGGAACAGGGAGGGCGCGGAAGCGCCGGGCGTCCGAAGCTGACACTCCATGACACGGGAACCGCCGTTTGGCATCTGCATCAGATCTTCGATGGGAAAGTCTAACGTTTCCGGGGAAGGCTCCAGCTCCTGAATCGCGAAGAGCGGATGAGCGCTGGTGTGGGAGATGCCGAAGACACGCTCAATATTGGGGCTGACATACACGGTCTGTCTTTGGCTGACATCAATCATAATATAGACATTATCCAGATTCTGAAGCATGATATCGGACATAATGTCGCGCCAGAAGAGCTCCTGATTTTTCTGGGAAATGGTCTGCTGATAGGACATAAACATGAAAATGACAGCCAGCGCCAGAATCACGACGCAGGTGAAGCCCACCATCAGAGTGGTGGTTTTCTGGACGATCAGCATATCACTGTCGATGATATCCGCCGGAATCATGGAGACAAGGAGCCAGTCGGAGAAATCGGTGGGCTGATATACCAGATAGTATTTTTCTCCATTTAAAAGATAACTGCACTGGCCAAAAGTGTTGGCCGCCCAGTCTGCCTGCACCTTCTGATAGGTGGCATGGGAAAATTCCGCGTCAGCCAGATAATTCAGCAGATTCTTACCGATGGGCTTGGTGGGAGAATCAGAAAAGATAACATTTCCGCTCAGATCCGTAATATAGCAGGTTGCCTGTCCGTGGAAGGCGGACGCACCAAGGGCCGCGTTCAGGGCGTCCGAGTTGTAGGATACGGCGAGCGCGTCATAGGAGAAGCCGTTATAGGTACCGGAATCGACCGGAATAGCGAAAAGCAAAAAGGGTTCCTGGTTCTGAGTGTCCGCGTTTACGATAACGTTTTCCTGCTTACTGATAAGCTTGCCCCATGCGGAGCCGAAGGACATGGTCCCGGCTGCGCCTTCGGGCGTACACCATTCACCGGCAGTGTTTATAAAGTAGAAATCAGTGAATTTCCAGGAGAGCTTCCAATCGTCAACGAAGGAGACAATAGCCTCAGGAGTATCCGCGTTACTGTCGATATAATCTTCAGACATGGCAAGCAGATCCCACTGCTCATTTACAATCTGGGAGAACTTGTTGTTCACCTGAGAATAAACTTCGCGGAGATTGGTGGTACTGGTCAGATAAATGCGGTTGTCCACGCGGCTCATATAGTCCCGCAGAATAAAAATGACTGCGGCTGCTGTCAGCAGAATCGCGGTGAACAGTAGAAGCAGGTATTGTTTTTTCCTGTTTTTGTCCATATAAAAAGAGCCCTTTCCGGGGAAATGGTATCGGTGGTGTTTACATGGAGTATAACAGGAAATTACAGGAAAAACAATGTCTTTTTCCGGAAAAAGAAAGACATTGCCGGACAAAATGTGACAATGAAATTTGGCGGTTGTGCAATAAAAATTTCTGTATATTTTTGCTGGATTTCCACATAATAACTCCAAAGCTTAATGTTTGCATTGGAGGAAAATACGATTATGAAAGCAACGGGAATTGTGCGGCGGATAGACGATCTGGGCAGAGTGGTAATTCCGAAAGAGATACGCAGGACGCTCCGTATCCGGGAGGGCGATCCGCTGGAAATTTTTACGGATCGGGAAGGGGAAATTATTCTGAAGAAATATTCGCCCATCGGCGAGCTTGGGACCTTCGCGAAGGAGTATGCGGACAGCCTGGGACAGGTTCTGGGGCTTCCGGTTTGTATCTGCGACCGGGATACAGTGATCGCGGCTGCAGGCGGTGCGAAAAAGGATTATCTGGGAAAATCCATCAGCCCGGGACTGGAAAAGCTGATAGAAGCCCGGGAAAATCAGCAGACAGAGACGGGCGATAAAAAGCTGGTGCGCATTGTGGAAGATGATCCGGAGGAACCGGCAGCCGAAACGATCTGCCCGATTATCGCAGAGGGCGACGCCATCGGCGCAGTACTCCTGTTTACCCGGGATCCGAAGCAGAAAATGGGCGAAACCGAGCGGAAGCTTGCCCAGGCAGCCGCGAATTTTCTGGGGCGGCAGATGGAGAATTAGACAATTTATGTTTAAAATAATTGACGTTATGCCGGTTTCTGTTTAAAATATGAAACAATAGAGAATGGGAGGCATAAAATATGTATTACGTACCCGAAGGAACCAAAGAATGCGGTTTCTATGAATGTAAAAAATGTGGCAACCGCTTTTTATCCCTGCAGACCATGCAGCGGATCCCATGCCCGGACTGCGCGATGGATATCGATTATGAGATCGGGCCGGACGAATCTATGGAAGACATGATGGATACGGCGGAGCTTATCGAGAAGCTGGAGGGTGAGGAAGAGATAGAAAGAATGGATGGACTCTTAAGCCTGGCAGTCACTGGTGGTGATTGTGAGTGGATTTAATGAAAAAATTGCACAAAAAATAGAATTGAAAATTTGCAAAACTGACGAAAAAAGCAGGGAGTGGGAAAAACTTCTTGCTTTTTTTCGTGAAAGAGACTATGATAGAAGCATAAGAACTGGAAACGTTTCCAATGAAACGTTTCCAAAACGGATTCCAACAAGGAATTCCACCATGAACGGGAGGAAATCATTATGAACAAGAAACTCTTAGCCCTGACACTGAGCGGCGCTCTGGCAGTTTCCATGCTGGCAGGCTGCGGCGGATCTTCCAACGGAGGAGACACGTCTACATCTACAGATACTAAGGCAGATACCACAGAAGCAAGCGGAGCAGAAGGCTCTGTATACTATCTGAATTTCAAACCGGAGCAGGATCAGCAGTGGCAGGATCTGGCAAAGGCTTATACCGACGAGACCGGCGTACCGGTAACCGTTGTAACAGCGGCATCCGGTAACTATGAGACCACTCTGATGAGTGAGATGGGCAAGAGCGGCGCTCCGACCCTGTTCCAGGTAAACGGACCGGTAGGTCTGGCGAACTGGAAGGATTACTGCTATGACCTGGCAGGATCCGATATCTACGGACAGCTGACCAGCGATAACTACGCGCTGAAGGAAGACGACACCGTATACGGCATCGCATATGTAATCGAGTCCTACGGACTGATTGTAAATAAGACACTGCTGGAGAAGGCAGGCTACACTATTGACGATATCCAGTCCTTCGCGGATCTGAAAAAGGTAGCCGAGGATATCACAGCACGCTCCTCTGAGCTTGGCTTTGCGGCATTTACCTCTGCAGGTATGGACGGCTCCTCTGACTGGAGATTCAAGACCCATCTGGCAAACCTGCCGATTTACTTTGAGTATCAGACCGATGGTATCAGCAGCACAGACGCCATCAAGGGAACCTACCTGGACAACTACCGCGATATGTGGGATCTGTACATCAACAACAGCACCTGCGATCCGAAGGAGCTTTCCGCTAAGACCGGCGACGACTCCAGAAACGAGTTCCTGGCAGGCGACGCAGTCTTCTTCCAGAATGGTTCCTGGGAGTACGCGAACCTGACAGGCGACGGCGGTTATACCGATGACGACCTGGCTATGATTCCGATTTATATCGGCGCTGGCGACGAGGCAAATCAGGGTCTCTGCACCGGTACAGAGAACTATTGGTGTGTGAACAACCAGGCAGACGAGGCAGATATTAAGGCAACTCTGGACTTCATGAACTGGTGTGTAACCTCTGAGCTGGGAACCAAGACCATGGCTGATGAGATGGGCTTCGTTATTCCGTTCAAGGGCGCGCAGGAATCCAAGAACCTGTTTGTAAAGCAGGACGCAGAGTACACCGCAGAAGGCAAGACTCCGGTATCCTGGAACTTCACCACCATGCCCTCTGAGGAGTGGAAGAACGGCGTAGGCCAGGCTCTGACTGCATACGCAGCAGACCAGACCGACGCAAACTGGGCAGGCGTTGTATCCGCATTCGTTGACGGATGGGCAACCGAGTACCAGATGGCAAACGGCCAGTAAAAGAAAGAAACTATTTTAAGGGGCGGGCAGTTCATACTTGCCTGCCCTTTTTCTACTCAATTTTAACTCAGAAAGGAGTGCAGAATCATGGAAAAAGCGATCAAACGCTGGTCGCCCCTTTTTGTACTGCCCACGCTTCTGGCTTTTACAATTGGATTTATCATTCCCTTCTTTGAGGGACTGTATCTGTCCTTCTGCCAGTTCACGACAGTAAAAAATGCGAAATTCACAGGCTTTGGAAATTATAAAAAAATCTTTTCCGACCTTACATTTTTAAGCTCCTTTAAGTTTACCGTGCTCTTCGCGGTGGCCTCCATTGTGCTGATTAACGTCATTGCCTTTGCGCTGGCGCTGCTTCTGACACGGAAGCTTAAGGGTACCAATATTTTCCGTACGATTTTCTTTATGCCGAACCTGATCGGCGGTATCGTGCTGGGATATATCTGGCAGATTCTGATCAACTGTGTGCTTTCCATTGTAGGACAGCCGCTTTTGGCACTGAACAGCTCCGCAGGCTACTGGGGACTGATTATTCTTATGTGCTGGCAGCAGATTGGTTACATGATGATCATCTATATCGCGGGACTGCAGAATGTCTCCGATGACCTGCTGGAGGCAGCCCAGATCGACGGAGCGACGCCCTGGCAGACTTTATGGAAGGTGAAGCTTCCTATGGTTATGCCGTCCATTACCATCTGCGTATTCCTGACGCTGACCAACTCCTTCAAGCTCTTTGACCAGAACCTGGCACTGACCGGAGGAGATCCGAACCATATGACAGAGATGCTGGCGCTGAACATCTATCAGACCTTCTACGCAAGGGCAGGCGCCCAGTGGAAGGGTCTCGGCCAGGCCAAGGCCGTACTGTTCTGCCTGCTGGTTATCGTAATTTCCGTGCTCCAGCTGCGGGCTACACGTAAGAGGGAGGTGCAGCAGTAAGATGAGAAAGAAAAAACAGATACAGGATACCGTCATGGTAGTGTTCCTGAGCATTCTGGCGCTGTTGTACGTCTATCCGATCGTCATGATTCTCTTTAACTCTGTAAAGAGGGAGACGGCGATTACCACCTCCGGCGCGTTCACCCTGCCGACGGCGGACACCTTCGCAGGTCTGGCGAACTACGCCAACGCGATTGCCTCCAAGGGCTTTTTACAGAGCTTAGGCTACAGCCTTCTGATTACCATCACCTCTGTGGCGGCGATTCTTGTCTGCTGCTCCATGTGCGCCTGGTACATCACCCGGGTAAAGGGAAAGCTGTCAAAGATTCTGTATTACCTGTTTGTATTTTCCATGGTCGTACCCTTCCAGATGGTGATGTTCACCCTGTCCCAGACAGCGGATTCCTTAAACCTTAACAAGCCCTGGAATATCTGGATTATCTACCTGGGCTTCGGAGCGGGCCTGGCAGTTTTCATGTTCGCGGGCTTTATGAAATCCATTCCCCTGGAGGTAGAGGAAGCGTCCATGATCGACGGCTGCAATCCGCTGCAGACCTTCTTCCTGATTGTACTTCCCATGCTGAAGCCGACCCTGGTATCCGTAGGAATCCTGGAGGCCATGTGGGTATGGAACGATTACCTTCTGCCGACCCTGGTACTGGATATTAAGAATTATAAGACCATTCCTATGTTGATCCAGTATTTCCGCGGAAGTTATGGTAAAGTAGAGATGGGTCCCATGATGGCAAGCATTATGTTAACCGTAATTCCCATTGTTATCGTATATCTGCTGGGCCAGAAACACATTATCAAAGGAGTGGCTGCGGGAGCAGTTAAGGGATAAACATACAGATGACAATCAAAGACATTGCGAAGGAGTCCGGATACGCGGTGGGCACGGTGTCCCGTGTACTCAATAATCATCCGGATGTATCGGAAAAAGCGCGAAAGACCATTATGGCGGTGGTGGAAAAGCACCATTTCAAATTAAACAGCAACGCCAAGCACTTGAAGCAGCAGGCCAGCAGCGGAATCGCGATTATCGTGAAGGGTTCCCAGAATATGCTGTTCGCATCCATCGTGGAGCGGCTGCAGCGGCTTTTAAGCGAGAAAAAGTATGCTTCCTTCATCTACTATATCGGTGAGGAGGAAAACGAGGTGGAGCGTGCCGAAAGGGTATGCCTGGAGCGGCATCCCTTGGGGATTCTCTTTCTGGGAAGCGACCTGGAATTCTTCAAAGAGCGGTTTGACCGGCTGGAGATTCCCTGCGTGCTGGTTACTAACTCGGCGGCGGAGCTGGGCTTTGACAATCTCTCCAGTGTCAGTACAGACGACGAGGCAGGCGCGCAGGCAGCGGTAGCGCATCTTCTGAAGCTGGGCCACCGGAACATCGGTATCCTGGGCGGCTATATGGAAAAGTCCCATGCGGCCCATACCCGATACAAGGGCTGTGAAAAGGCCTTTGCGGAGCAGGGCATGAAGCTGGAGCCCGGTCGGCAGTACCGGTCGGCGTTCTTTTCCATGGAGGAGGGCTATCACGCCATGGAGCAGCTGTTTGAGCAGATGCCGGATCTGACAGCGGTATTTGCCATGGCAGACGTGCTGGCAGTGGGCGCTATCCGCGCCATCCGGGACCGGGGACTGCGGGTGCCGGAGGACGTCTCGGTGATGGGCTTTGACGGAATTGAACTGGGAAATTATCTTTCTCCGCGGCTCACTACGGTGCGCCAGGCCAGAGAAAGGATAGCCGACCGGAGTCTGGAAATTCTGCTCTCGGACATTGCGGGAGAGCGTCCGGCGGTGCATGAGCTTCTTCCCTTTGATATCGTGGAGGGAGAGAGCGCGGCGAAAATCGCCCGCTAAGACAGAACAGAAGATAGGTAACGGTGAAGATATGGAATAATTACGGTGTACGCCTCAGGCGGACATGGTAAGGAGGAAGAAAAATGGCAGATATTACATTTAAGCATGTGGTGAAAACCTATGACAATAAAAATACAGTGGTTCCGGATTTGAATCTGGAAATTCACGATAAGGAATTTATCGTGCTGGTCGGTCCGTCCGGCTGCGGAAAGTCCACGACCCTCCGCATGATCGCGGGTCTGGAGGAGATCAGTGAAGGCGATCTGTACATCGGCGACAGAAGAGTGAACGATGTGGCGCCCAAGGATCGGGATATCGCGATGGTATTCCAGAGCTATGCCCTGTATCCCCATATGACCGTATACAAAAATATGTCCTTTGCCCTGGAGCTTCATGGCACGCCCAAGGACGAGATTGACAAAAAGGTACGCGAGGCAGCCGAAATTCTGGGTCTGACAGAGTACCTGGACCGGAAGCCCAAGGCTCTGTCCGGCGGACAGAGACAGCGTGTGGCACTGGGCCGCGCCATGGTGCGGAACCCTGCGGTATTCCTGCTTGACGAGCCCCTGTCCAACCTGGACGCCAAGCTCCGTACCGAGATGAGAAGCCAGATCGCCGCGTTACATAAGCGTCTGCAGACCACCTTCGTATATGTAACCCACGATCAGACCGAGGCGATGACCATGGGCGACCGTATCGTAGTCATGAAGGACGGTATCATCCAGCAGGTAGATACGCCCCAGAACCTGTACAATTATCCCTGCAACAAGTTTGTGGCAGGCTTTATCGGTTCTCCCCAGATGAATTTTGTGAACGTGAAGGTGGAGAAGGATGCTGCCGGAACCGTACTGGTATTTGGCGATTACCGGATTCCTGTGAATAAGCCGGAGTTGGAGGCTTATGTGGGCAAAGAGGTTATCATGGGCATCCGTCCGGAGGACATTCATGCGGAAGAATCCTTCCTGGCTATCTCCGACGCTTCCAATATCGAGGCCAAGGTAGATCTGGCGGAAATGATGGGATCTGAGATTTATCTGTATCTGACCTGCTTCGGACAGAAGATGGTGGCCAGAGTGCCGTCTCGTACCGGAATCCGCGCGGAGGATGTGGCGAAGCTGGCCCTGGATGTGAATAAAATTCATGTCTTTGACGCGGAGACAGAAGCGATCATTTGTCATTAGGATTAAAAATCAGACAGTCAGGAGGAAAATCACGATGACGAAATATACCGTTTTATTGAACAGCATTGAAAAAATAAAAGACTTTGTAAATACCATTACCCGCTATCCCTATGATTTCGATCTGGTGTCGGGACGCTATACCATTGACGCCAAATCCATTATGGGTATCTTTTCTCTGGATTTGACCCATCCGCTGGATCTCTGCGCCTATACGGACGGAGATGAAAAGCTTCAGGAGGAGCTGAAACCCTATCTCGTGGAAAAAGGAGCGTGATGGCCGGTGAGAAGCAGTGGAGTTTTGATGCACCTCTCTTCCCTTTCGAGTCCTTACGGAATCGGCAGCATGGGAAAACCGGCGCGGGATTTCATTGATTTCCTGAAGGCGGCAGGTCAGGGCTACTGGCAGCTGCTTCCCATCTGCCCCACCAGCTACGGGGATTCTCCCTACCAGTCCTTTTCTACCTATGCGGGCAATCCTTATTTTATTGATCTGGAACTGCTTGAGGCAGACGGACTTCTGGAATGGCAGGAGTATGGAGAGGTAGATTGGGAAAGCGTGCCGGAGAAGGTCAATTACGGTGTCCTGTACGAAAAGCGGTACCCGATTCTGCGGAAGGCTGCAGAGCGGTTCCTTACGCGGATTCCTTCGGATTATCCGGAATTCTGTGAGAACAATGATTACTGGCTGGGAGATTACGCCCGTTTCATGGCCATGAAGCACGCCCATGGAGGAGCGTCCTGGCAGGAGTGGGAAGCCCCTTCGACAGAGGAAATCGAGCTTCGGTACGCGGAGGAGATCCGCTTCTGGAAGGTGCTTCAGTATCTGTTCTTCCGGCAGTGGGAGGAGTTTCGCGCTTATGCCAATGAGCGGGGAATCCGTCTGATTGGAGATCTGCCCATCTATGTGTCCCTGGACAGCGTGGACGTGTGGGCCCATCCGGAGATGTTCCAGCTGGATGAAAACCGGAATCCCAAGGAAGTGGCCGGCTGTCCGCCGGACGGCTTTTCCGCAGACGGACAGCTCTGGGGAAATCCTCTCTTTAATTGGGAATATATGGAAAAGAACAATTATGACTGGTGGGTCAGACGGATTCAGTATCTCTGCAAGGTTTATGACATCCTGCGGATCGATCATTTCCGGGGCTTTGATTCCTACTATGCGATTCCCTATGGAAACACAACGGCCCGGGGCGGGCGTTGGAAGCAGGGACCGGGAATCGCTCTGTTCCGGGCAGTAGAGGAACAGATTGGGCCGCAGCGGATCATTGCGGAGGATCTGGGATATCTGACCGAGTCGGTTCATCAGCTTCTGAAGGACAGCGGCTTTCCGGGAATGAAGGTACTGGAATTTGCTTTCGACAGCCGGGACGGAGGCGGCAACGCTTATCTGCCGGAGAATTATCCGGAGCATTGTGTGGCCTATGTGGGAACCCATGACAACGATACGGCGCTGGGCTGGCTGAAGACGGCCCCGGCGGAGGATGTGGCCTACGCCAGGGAATATCTCCATGAGACAGAGGATGAGGCGACGGCCCGGGCTATGCTCGCTGCCATCTGGAACAGCCGGGCAGAGCTTGCCATCGTCCAGGCGCAGGATATCCTGGGACTGGGAAGCGAAGCCCGCATGAATACGCCATCCACGGTGGGCGAAAACTGGCGCTGGAGAGCGAAAGAGGGAAGCTTTACGCCAGAGCTGGCTGCAGAACTTCGAGAGAAGATGGAAGCCTGTGGGCGGTTGGAAAAATAAAAAAGTACAGATGATACGGATGTAAAAAACGGGACATGGCAAACGCTGTGTCCTGTTTTTACATCCAATTATTTACAAAACATATGCCCCAAGCATTTCTTTTACGCAGGTATCAATTTCAGATGCAATGGTTTTACACAAATCAGCTTTCAGACCGGCAGCAGTTCCGACAGCAACCAATTCTTTCAGGCCGGGATTTCGCCCGTTGCCATCGACAGTCGTAGTGTGCTCGCCGTAGTAAGTATTACTGTAGGTCAGGTCGTAGGCCGGACTCAGCCGCCAGGAATCGGTGGTATCGTCGTAAAGATAGGTAAAATTCTTTGAATGATCGTCCCGGTTGTGGGCGAAGACATTGAAGCACATGCGGTGATACATATTTTCCAGATCCTGAGGATTATCACGGGTCAAAATCTTCGTCAGCTTCATCAGACTGTGGTAATCAAGGCTTGGCTGCTCAAAATCCAGTTCCAGAAGAGCCGTGCGCCGCCGCTGGTTCCGCCCAGACGGTATAATTCATCCAGCTTATCGGAAAATTCGGTATTCAGGATCTTCTGACATTGCCGGGCCAGAACGTCCAGGTTATCCAGTTCCGGTTCCGCGCAAAGATCATACTGCGGCTGATAGGTAAGCGCGCCCATTCCGGAAAAACCTACAATAGCGAGACGGTCGAGAACCGTGAGACGATCCGCATTTTCCCTCTGCTGTTTTAATAAACGCTGGAGCAGAAGGCGCCCCCAGGCGTCCGGCAGGCTGTCGGCAAATACGCCGAATAGTCCACCAAAATAATCTTTGGATGGAAGAAAAACCTGGCGCTTCAGCGGGAGCGAAAAGGGACTGACGGGAAAGCCGGTCTCCAGCCATTCCTCAGAATATTCAAATGCGGCCTTATGTGCGCTTGTCAGGGCAAGGGTGCCTACCAGCCTTTCGTCATAAAGTACCTGAATGACTTTATTTGTTTTCATTGATAACCTCCTGAATGTTCCGATAGGGAACCTCGGTAAAAAGCTGTCTCAAATCGTCTGCCATATCCAGTGCCATGGCAATCCTGGTCAATGAGAGAAGTGAGATTTGTCCGGTGGTTTCAAAGCGTTTCACAGAGCCGAAGCTGACGCCGCTGATCTGCGCCAGTTTTTCCTGAGAGATAGAGCGGCGCTTTCGGATAAGGCGCACCCGATCGGCAATTTTTTTGTCCAGTTCCTCGGCGGTTTCCCAGATGTATTCGTTCATGAACGAACCCCTTTTATAATAGATAATATATTATCTAAAAATGAATAAAATAAGTAAAATTATATAATATATTATACATAAATGGATGAACATATTCAAGAAATAAAAGATGGAATGACGACAAAAAGTTCTATAAATAGCAGAGAGAATTTATTTGCTGAGATATATAAAAGGAAGGCGGAATTTGCCTGCGCAAATAGAAAAAGAGGTGTCACAAATAGCCTGTTTTGACTATTTGTAACACCTCTTCTAAGATATCGGATAGGACTACATCGAAATCCACCCAAAGGCGTTTGCCACGGAGCTGAGCAGGATAATGACTGCAAAGACCGGTCCGAGATACTGGATCATGACGCGGAAAATCTTCTTTCTCTTAAAAGACTGTTCCCCGTGGAGTACTTCTTCTTCAATTCCCTTTACGCCGATGACTCTGGACACCAGAAGGCAGGTAGCGACTGCCGCGATGGGCATCATTACAGAGTTGGTCAGGAAATCAAAGAAATCCAGAAACTGCATACCGATGATTTTCACAGCAGCCAGGGGACCGTAGCCCAGGGAGGACAGGGTTCCCAGAGCGAGCATAATGATACCGATCATGACAGTGGCCTTTTTGCGGCCCCAGCCAAGCTCGTCCTCGAAGGTGGACACCGCGCTTTCGGTCAGGGCGATGGAGCTGGTCATAGCTGCGAAGAGTACCAGCAGGAAGAACAGGACGCCCACGACAGTTCCCATCCCCATGCTGTCGAAGACCCTTGGGATGGTGATGAACATCAGCGCCGGTCCGGCCTGCAGCGTATCCGGATCTCCGCCGGAGAAGGCGAATACTGCCGGAATAATCATCAGGCCCGCCATAATCGCGATGGCTGTATCGAAAATCTCCACATTTTTCGTGGACTCTTCAATGGAAACATCTTTCTTCATGTAGGAGCCGAAGGTCACCAGAATACCCATGGCGATGGACAGGGAGTAAAACATCTGTCCCATGGCCGCTACTACGGTCATCCAGGAAAAATTCTCCAGATTCGGTACCAGGAAATACTTCACGCCAGCCAGAGCCCCCGGTCTGGTTATGGAGTAAACGGCAATGATGACGGATAATACCACCAGAATTGGCATCATAATCTTGGATACCCGTTCAATTCCATTGCGGACGCCTGCGTAGATAATCAGCAGGGTACACAGAGAAAATACGATGAAGCAAAGCTCTGTGGAGACGCCATTGGAAATAAAGGCGGAGAAATAACCGTCCGCAGCCAGGGCATGTCCGTGTCCTGTGAGATATTCCACTAGGTATTTGATTACCCAGCCGCCGATGACGGAATAGTAAGGAACGATCAGAATCGGAATAATCGCGTTGATCCAACCGCCGAAGGACAGCCATTTAGATTTGCCAAAGGTATGATAAGCGCTCACCGGACTTTTTTTCGTCATGCGGCCAATGGCAGTCTCCGCCACGATCATGGTATAACCGAAGGTCAGCGCCAGAATGATGTAGACCAGCAGAAAAATACCGCCGCCGTATTTGGCCGCCAGATACGGAAAACGCCAGATGTTGCCCAGGCCTACGGAGGCGCCGGCTGCGGAGAGTACGAAGCCCAGTTTTCCCGAAAAAGAGCTTCTTTTGTGATTGTGTGAATTCATTTGTAAAATCCCCCCCATTTTGATATGTCATACAGAGTTTAAGTGTAACACATAGGGCAGGGAAAAGCAATAAAAGATCACCGCCTGCGAAGATGGCAGAAACGCAGGCGGTGGTCTTTTTGAACGATTGTAATTAGGAAATTGTCATAGAAAAATGTTTTCAATCAGTCCTTCTTCAGCAGCTCCTTACCGGAGATACCCGGCTCAGTCATCTGTACCGGATTCAGAATCTCGTCAAGCTCTGCCTCTGTCAGAAGCTTCTCCTTCAGAATCAGCTCCCGGACGGAATCGCCGGATTTCATGGCTCTCTTGGCGATATCGGCGGCCTTCTGGTAGCCTACATGGGGGCAGATGGCAGTAATGATACCCACGCTGTTTTCTACCAAGTAACGGCAGCGCTCCTCGTTGGCAGTGATTCCAACGACGCAGTTGTCTACGAAGGTCTCTACGGCGTAAGCCAGGGTATCGATGGACTGGAACAGGCAGTAGAAGATGATAGGCTCGAAAGCGTTCAGCTCCAGCTGGCCTGCCTCAGCAGCCATGGTGATGGTCATGTCATTTCCGATGACATTGAAGGCAACCTGGTTCACTACCTCAGGAATAACCGGGTTTACCTTGCCCGGCATGATGGAAGAACCATTCTGCTTTGCCGGAAGGTTAATCTCATGGAAGCCTGCGCGGGGACCGGAGGACATGAGACGAAGGTCATTGGCAATCTTGGATAAGGTAACGGCGCAGGCCTTGATAGCGCCGGATACGGATACGAACGGGTCAAGGTTCTGGGTGGAATCAATCAGGTCGAAGGCCTGGATAAAGTCCATACCGGATACCTCAGACAGATTCGGAACGATACGCTTTAAGTAAGCTTCGTCTGCGTTGATACCGGTACCGATGGCAGTACCGCCCATGTTCAGGGAACGCATCTCGTCCATGGCGATGTCCATACGGCGGATATCACGCATAACTGCGACAGAGTATGCCTTGAATTCCTGTCCCAGACGGATGGGAACCGCGTCCTGCATCTGGGTACGTCCCATCTTGATGACATGGTCAAATTCCTCTGACTTTGCGGAAAACGCGTCGTGAAGACGAAGAAGCTCTTTCTTCAGATTCTGCAGCAGACGGAGGGAAGTCATCTTGCCTGCAGTCGGAATGACGTCGTTGGTGGACTGGCCGCAGTTTACATGGTCGTTGGGGTGTACGATGGAGTAATCGCCCTTCTGGCCGCCCAGAAGCTCGATGGCGCGGTTGGCGATGACTTCATTTGCATTCATATTGATAGAGGTTCCGGCGCCGCCCTGAATCGGGTCAACGATGAAGTCCTCGTGATGCTGACCGGCCAGAATCTCGTCGCAGGCCTTCACGATGGCGTCTGCCCGCTTCTTATCCAACAGGTTAATCTCGCAGTTGGTGATGGCAGCGGCCTTCTTAATATAAGCCAGGCTGTTGATAATCTCCGGATGCATATTCAGTCCGGTGATATGGAAATTTTCTGCGGCACGCAGGGACTGGACGCCGTAGTACACGTCTTCGGGGACGTCTTTGGTACCGATGGAATCTTTTTCAACTCTATATTCTGTCTTGTCGCTCATAATATTTCTCCTCCAGAAAATAATGAATTTTTAAAATCAGGTTATCTGCGCGCTTTCAAATTTCCTTATTGAGTCGTATCTGTGAAGGCCTTCACAGATGCGATTCACAAACCATGAGAATCGGCTACGCCGATGGGTTTGTTCACACCTGAATCAAATTCTTAGGTTGATTTCATTATAGCCACCTGCTACAATATAAGCAAATACATATATTTTTATAATCTCTATAATTTCAAAATTATATCAGGAGGAGAAAATCATGTTCCGCGGAATGGAATACGTCCATGCAGTCTACCAGGAAAAAAGTATCTCCCGGGCGGCGGAGCGCCTGTGTATTTCCCAGCCGTCCTTAAGCGCCAATATTAAGCGGATTGAGGGAAAGGTGGGGTATCCGCTCTTTGACCGGAGCACCAAGCCTCTGTCCCTGACGGAGTGCGGGGAAAAATATATTCAGTCTATAGAGAAGATCATGGCAGTGGAAAATGAATTTGCCGATTATGTTAATGACTGGGGCGACCTGAAGACCGGCAGCCTGGTCCTGGGCGGCAGCAGCCTCTTCGCGTCCTGGGTATTGCCCGGCCTCATCGGCCGCTTCTCCGCCCGCTACCCGAAGGTACACGTGGAGCTGGTGGAAGAGAGCACCGCAGAGCTGGCCCGCCTCCTGCAGCAGGGCCGCATCGACATGATGCTGGACAACTGTAAGCTGGATCCGAAGCTCTTCGACCATGCCGTCTACCGGGAAGAGACCCTGTTCCTGGCCGTTCCTTACAAGTTTCCGGCCATCCGGGAAGCCAGCCCCTACATCGTCTCCCGGGAAATGATCGTGACCGGCGGCTGGAAGGACGAGTCCGTGAAGCCCGTCCCCCTGGAGCTCTTTGCCCGGGAGCCCTTCGTCATGCTGAAGCCCGAAAACGATACCCGCAAGCGAGCCGTAGAAATCCTCCAGACTGTCGGCATCACGCCTGACATTTCTCTGGAGCTGGACCAGCAGCTCACATCCTACCATGTCGTCTGCTCCGGCCTCGGCGTCGCCTTCGTAAGCGACACTTTGATCCGCGAAGTTCCCGCCCGCCCCGATGTGGTCTACTTCAAACTCCCTGCCGGCCGCCGCAGCAGAAGCTTACGCTTCTACTGGAAAGCCGGAAGATATCGGACGCGAGCCATGCAAGAATTCTTGAAACTAACAACCACCACCCCTACCCACCCCCAAAATTAAAACGGGAGGGCTGTGCCCTCCCGTTGTCGTCCGTTATATACTACTTACCCTGGCTCATCTGATCCAGCAGCCCCGTCTTAATCCGAAACAGCTTATCCGACAGATCCACATAAACCTGATGCGGATTGGTAAGTCTTCTTGTCTCATCCCAGAGCGTCTCCTGCTCCTTCTTACAGTAATCCCGGATTTCCATAACGCTCGGAGAAGTGTACACACACTCGCCCTTCAGGAACACCGGAACCAGCAGCTCCCGTACATGGTAGGTGCCGCCTTTTAAGGTGGTCTTCTTCCAGGTTTCTATGGAATCGAAGATCAGCAGATCCTTGTCCGCGTCATAAGACTCATCAGCCAGCGCAATCAGATCCGCGCGAATCTTGCCGGTCTCATTGTCATAGAGACGGAACACCGTCTTATTGCCCGGATTCGTAATCTTCTCAGAATTTTCGGAAAGCTTAATCTTCGGAATAAACTCTCCATTTTCATCCTGTACAGCCGCCAGCTTGTATACGCCGCCGAAAGCCGGGCAGTCGCTGGAGGTAATCATATTGGTGCCGACACCCCAGGAGGTGATGGCCGCGCCCTGATCCTTCAGGCTGTTGATCAGGTACTCATCCAGATCGCTGGAAGCGGAAATAACCGCATCCGGGAAACCGGCCTCGTCCAGCATCTTGCGGGCTTTCTTGGACATATAAGCCAGGTCACCGCTGTCCAGACGGATACCGTAGAAGGTAAGCGGAATACCGGCTTCGCGCATCTCTGTAAATACGCGGATAGCGTTGGGGACGCCGGATTTTAGAGTGTCGTAGGTATCCACCAGAAGAATGCAGGCATCCGGATACAGCTCGGAATACTTCTTAAAAGCAGTATACTCATCCGGGAAGCTCATAATCCAGCTGTGCGCGTGGGTACCCTTAACCGGCACGTCGAAAAGCTGTCCGGTCAGCACATTGGAGGTGCCGATACAGCCGCCGATCATGGCAGCGCGGGCTCCGTAGATACCGGCGTCCGGACCCTGTGCTCTGCGAAGACCAAACTCCATGATACCGTCGCCCTTAGCCGCGTATACGACCCGGGCGCACTTGGTAGCAATCAGGCTCTGGTGGTTGATGATATTCAGAATAGCAGTCTCCACTAACTGTGCTTCCATAATCGGGGCGATAACCTTTACCAGCGGCTCACGCGGAAATACAACCGTTCCCTCGGGAATCGCGTAGATATCGCCGGAGAAATGGAAATTGCTCAGATAATCCAGAAAATCCTCATCAAAAAGCTTCAGGCTTCTCAGATAGACAATATCATCCTTATCAAAGGTCAGATTCTTAATGTAATCAATAACCTGGTCAAGACCAGCCGCAATGGCAAATCCGTTTCCGGAGGGATTTTTCCGGTAAAAGGCATCGAAAATAACCGTTTCATTGGTGTGATTCTTGAAATATCCCTGCATCATGGTCAGCTCATAGAGGTCGGTCAGCAGAGTCAGTTTCATCGTACTCATAATAAGTTTGCGCTCCTTCGCAGTTCCGGACAGCGCCGTTTAATGAACGGACAACTGTCTTGTCATTAAATTAGATGTTATCAAGATAGCACATTTACAAAAAAATAACAAGATCCACTTCCATTTTTCGTAGAAATAATATATGATAGAGAGAATAGCATCAGAGAGCAGCGAAAGCTGCCTTCTGGTGCTATTGCTGTATATGGAGAGTTAGTGATCGGCAACAGCCGTTCGAAAAATGGGGGCAATGAAATATGACTGAATTACTGGTAAAAACATTTGTAAAAGATTATCAAAATACAGAGGAAGCGAAGGTTCGGACGGCCTACGGTGTGCTGGCCAGTCTGGTTGGCATCGTCTGCAACCTGCTTCTGTTTGGGGGAAAGCTGGCTGTGGGACTGGTGCTTCACAGTGTGTCCGTTATGGCGGACGCCTTCAATAACCTGTCCGACGCTGCTTCATCCGTCATCGGTTTCATCGGTGTAAAAATGGCAGAGAAGCCTGCGGATGAGGAGCATCCATTCGGCCATGGCCGCATCGAATATATTGCGGCGCTGATTGTATCATTTTTGGTCATTGAGGTAGGCTTTACTTTCTTCAAAAACGCCATTGCGAAAATCCGGACGCCGGAGGAATTAAGCTTCAATCGGATTTCCATGGGCATTCTGCTGGCGTCCGTGGCTGTGAAGCTTTGGCTCAGCTTTTTTAATAAGAAGCTGGGGAAACGGATCAACTCCACTGTGATGCAGGCGACAGCCACAGACGCGTTGGGGGATGTGGTGACAACGCTGGCGACGATGGGTTCGATCCTTTTCTTTTATTTTACAAAGATTAATATCGATGGTTATGTGGGCCTGGCGGTATCCCTGCTTGTCATGTGGGCCGGCGTCGGTATTGCGAAGGATACGCTGGAGCCGCTGATTGGCCAGTCGGTGGATCCAAAGCTGTACCGGGAGATTTCAGAATTTGTGGAAAGCTATGACGGCATTCTGGGCAGCCATGATCTGATTGTACACAATTATGGTCCGACGAAAAGTCTGGCATCCATCCATGCGGAGGTACCGAACAATGTGGATATCGAGACATCCCATGAGATCATTGACCGGATCGAGCGGGACGCGGCAAAGAAGCTGGGAATCTTTCTGGTGATTCATATGGATCCGGTGGAAACTGCGGACGCGCAGGTGGCAGAAGTGAAGGCAGAGGTGCAGGAAGTGCTTCATCAGATGGATGAACGTCTGAGCCTGCATGATTTTCGTATGGTGGATGGAGAAAAGTGGATTAATCTGATCTTTGACGTGGTTGTCCCTTTTTCCTATGGGGAAAATGATCGGCCAAAGCTTCGGGAAGCTATCGAAGAAGAAGTGAGATCCCTGGACGAACGCTACCATTGCGTCATTACATTTGACAGTGGTTTCGTGGCGGAGGAATAGTCCATCCGCCACCCGATTTCCGGCGTTCCGCAAAAGGCCGAAAAAAAATCGAAAAAAATGGAAAAAGTGCTTGCATTCTATAAAATACTATGGTATTATAACATTCGTCGCTAAGACATAGGGCTATCGCCAAACGGTAAGGCAACGGACTCTGACTCCGTCATTTCAAGGTTCGAATCCTTGTAGCCCTGGTAAGAGGAATCTCTTATGAGATTCCTTTTTTTGTGTTTGAGAACATTGCGATATAAAAAAAGCTATGATAAAATGAAAATCTGAAGTATATCATCAGTCCATTATTTTATATAAAGGCGGAAGAAAGCTTTGCGTACGGTAAACGAAGAGGCCCGGCGGGCGAGAAAAATAGAATTGATGGAAAAGGCCTACGACTGTTATGCGGAAAATGGCCTGACGGGTGTGGGAATCAAAGCAGTAGCGGAGGCCTGCGGATGTAATTCCGCTACGCTGTATCAGTATTTTGAGAATCTGGACGATTTGATTATCCAGTCTACGGGGTACTGCATGGCGAAGGTAGAGGATGACTTCATGGCGAAAGCGCCCACCGATCCGGTGGAGCTGATGCATTTCATCGATGAGATTCCCTACTGGACAGCAAAAAAGCACGGGAAGAAATACCGGCTGATGTACCAGGTCTACACGCATCCGAAGTATATCGAACACGGCAAGCAGTTCTTCAAAGGAGTAAGCAGGCGTTATATGGAGTATGCCATGAGCCTGGAGGCGAAGCTTGGGATTCCCTGCGAGGTGCTGACGCCGCTGATCTTTATTCTGATCCGCGCCAGCGTGCATTACGCAATGTTTGAAGATGAGTATTATCTGAAGAGCCAGCTGGAGGTGCTGAAGCAGAGCATCGTAATGTTTATGGAAAAATATAAAGCAAAAGTGGAGAAAAAAGCAGAATAGAGAATCACATGGTGGATAAGTGGTGTCTGGCCGTCAGGTCAGGCACTATTTTTTTCTATCCTTTTATAGATATGCTTGTATATGGAGCTATATTATGATATTGTATAATCAAACGATTAATTAATAAAAAGACCGGAGGAAAAGTGATGAAGAAACGATTTTTGAGCATTCTGCTTACACTGTGCATGGTTTTATCCCTTGTTCCCATGACGGTATTTGCGGAGGCGAACGACGAGGTCAAGATCATTAGCGAGGAAAACAATGGGGACACGCCAGTGTGTATCTGTGAGACAGCCTGCGCAGCAGAGAGCATGAATGCAGACTGTCCGGTCTGCGGCGCGGAGGGTGCCGTGGCAGAGAGCTGCGGGAAATATGGCGTAGAAGAATCGCAGGAAGAGCAGAAGGTGGAGCAAAAAGAGGAACAGAAAGCAGAAAAGCCACAGGAAGAAAAGCCACAGGAAGAAAAAAAGGAAGAGCAAAAAGAAGAAGGCGCTGCCGGGGAGAAGAAATCAGGGAATGCAGTGACTTTGCAGGCAGCGGAGGGCGAGGAGGCGCTCAAGCCGGTGGTAAATGCGGAGCATATGCATTGTATCTGCGGTGGAGATACAGAGGCGGGCGATCACACAAGCCACAGCAATGTAACATTTACTCCTTGGAACGGTACAGATGCTATTACCTATACAAATGGGGAAGCGTATGTATATTTGACGAATGATGTCAAGATCAGTTCTAATCTGGATGTGAAGGACGGGAATACACTGTATCTGTGTCTCAATGGAAAAACGTATGCCAGCAACGGAGAAAAGAAGATTACAGTGAGAAATGGACGTCTCGTGCTTTGCGACTGCGACCCGGACAGCAGTGGAGTGATTCAGGGCGCAAATACAGATGTATGGGGCGGCGGATGTATCTATATTTATAATAGTACACTGGATATTTTTGGTGGAAAGCTCACTGGCGGAAACGTGAACAGAGAGAATGGCGGTGGCGGCGCCATTGCCCTGGATGATTCGCAGTGTGTTTTGAATTTGTATGGCGGTGAAATCTCCGGAAATAATGGATATAAACAGGGCGGAGCAATTCTGCTGAATAATAAGGATGGCAAGAGCGGTAAAGTAAATCTGTATGGCGGTACCATCCGTAATAACAGTGCGGAATCCGGCGGTGCTATCTGTGTAAGAGGTGCCGGTACGGTGAATTTCTGCGGAGGTACTGTCAGCGAAAATATAGCAACAAATTCCGGCGGGGTCCTGTACATGGAGGGCGAAGGTACGGTTACACTTTCCGGTTCCAATATCCAGAAGAACAGTGCTGACAGGGGCGGAGCCATCTATATGAACCAAAGCGGTAAAGTAGAATTGACAGGTGGTACGATAAATGAAAATAAAGCAAACATAGATGGCGGAGCTGTTTACATAAAAGATGGTACGGTTACGCTTTCAGGAGCCACTGTCAGTAAGAATGAAGCCAAGTGGGGCGCGGCTGTTTACGTAAATGATGGAGGCAGTGCTGTATTATCCGGTGGAGCTATCAGCGAGAACAAGGCAAGCGAGCAGGGCGGAGCAGCCTTTCTGCGTAACGGCGGCAATATAACCCTGTCCGGAACCGAGGTTACAGGAAATAAAGCCTATAAAGGCGGAGCCATCTATGCAAATCAGGGCGGTATGATAGAGCTGTCCGGCAGTACTGTGAAGGACAATCAGGCAGATTGGGACGGAGGCGGTATCTATCTGACCGAAAACACCACAGTGAATTTCAACAGTGGAACCGTTACTGGAAATCGCGCCAGATGGGGCGGTGGCTTCTACCTGTTTGGTGGCGGAACCCTGAACCTGAGCGGTGGCAACCTTACCGGAAATATTGCGGAAAATGAAACGGATGATGGAAGGATCAGTGCTGGCGGTGGTGTCTATAGCGACAATGGTAATATTACGCTCTCCGGCACAGCCGTTACCGGAAATAAAGCCGACTGGGGCGGCGGATTCCATATTACATCAGGTACGAAGCTTACGATAGCAGGCGGCAGCATTTCCGTAAACCAGGCCAGTCTGGGCAGCGGAGCATATCTGGATTCAGCCGGAACCATCATAGCAGCCGGAAGTACGGTGGAGGATACCATTTACAATGAAGGAAGGATAGAACCGAAGGCGGAAAGCACAGCCGAGACTGATTTCCGGGGCGAAGTAACAAACAGCGGCACCATTTCCGGCGGGGCTTTCAGCGGTGCGGTAATAAATAGCGGCACCATTTCCGGCGGCACCTTCAGCAATACCGTAACAAATAAAAGCACCATTGAAAATGGTACTTTTAACGGTAAGGTAATCTGCGCGGGAAGCGCCGCAGACGGTAATGCGAGCGGCCCGTTGAGCGGTGGCACGATCAAAGGCGGTACCTATGCGCAGCCCATAGAGATGAAAGCCGGTACCGTTTATACGGACGAGAAGCTGGCAGTAGTGGACGGCTCCCATCTGTTGACCTATATGCTGGATGGCGCAGTCTACCTGCGTCAGGTACTGGATGATACCGTATGGCCGACGCAGAAAACTGCTCCGAAAAAGACAGATGCCTATTTTGAAGGCTGGTATTACGCAGACGGCACACGCCTGGCCTATCGTAATGCTATTTTCGAGGATGGTACTGTAACGGCGCGGTATAACAGCAGTTATGACGGTACAGAAGAGCATCCTGTCCCAATCAGTTCTGTAGAAGAGCTGTATCTGTTTTGGGAAAATGTGAATCAATATGGGGAAATCGGTCTCTGCGCGAAGCTGATAAATGATATCGTACTCAATGAGGGAACCTTCGATGCGGACGGTAATTATTCCGATGGGACAGCGGTAGAGTGGACGCCAATCGGAACTTATGAAGCGCCCTACACAGGTACATTTGATGGTGCCGGTCATACAATTCGGGGATTGTATACCAATAGTAGTGATGACTATCAGGGTCTTTTCGCAAAGCTGGAGAATGCCACAGTGAAAGCTCTGACCGTAACAGGATATATAGAAGGGTATGATTATGTCGGCGCCATCGCGGGAGAAGCGATAGGTACCACCAGTATTTCAAGCTGCAGGAGTGAATGCACGATAAAAGGTGATGATAATATTGGCGGTATTGTGGGAGAAAGCTATGATAGCGTTGTCATCCGTGATTGCTATAATGCGGGTGAGATCCGTGGAGACGGAGATATCAGCGGCATCGTAGGAGATGCCAATGACAATACAATTATCGAGAATTGTCACAATACAGGCGCGATTACCAGTGACGACGATGATATCGGTGGTATTGCAGGTGTTATCTATGATAATGTTATCGTCCGAAATTGCAGCAATACCGGTACCGTGAGCGGCGATGACGATATCGGTGGTATCGTAGGAGATATCAATGACAGTGGAGTCGTTGAACGTTGTTATAATACCGGTGAGGTGAGCGGTGATGACGATATCGGTGGTATCGCAGGAGAAACCCCGGAAGCAGGAGGCATACAGGATTGTTATAATCTGGGTAAAGTAATAGGTAACAGTCATACAGGCGGTGTGGCAGGACATCATAGAGGGGAAATGGAATCCTGTTATAATATGGGTACTGTTAGCGCTACAGGCGGTGAAAGCAAATATGGAGCGATTGCGGGTTATGTCTATGGGGATGATTACGATGATGAGCACTATGGCGGCAAAATAAAGAACTGCTATTATCTGAACGGCACAGCAGAAAAGGGCATCGGAGCAAACGACAATACCAGCGAAAGCGAGGTTGTGGCACCGACAGCCTATGATGCAGCCGACTTTTCCAACGGTACCGTGCTGAATCTGCTGATTGCCAACCGCACCGGAGACGAGAACCCCTGGGACACCGAGGGCTGCAAGCCCCTGACCGATGCGGCAGAGGATACGACAGAACTTCCGGTACTGGCATGGCAGAAGCTGGCGGCACGGCATCACGGCGGGGAGGCCACCTGCAAGGACAAGGCGGTCTGCAGCGGCTGCGGAAAGGAATATGGCAGCCTGAATATGCAGAATCATATCCACCTTCAACATGTTCCGGCAAAGGCGGCGACCAAGACCGTCGAGGGTAATATTGAGTACTGGTACTGCGACGGCTGCGGCAAATATTACAGCGACGAGGCTGCCACAAAGGAAATTACAAAGGACGCGACGATCATAGCGAAGCTTATGGAAAAGCCGGCTGACACAAAGCCGACCGACACGAAATCGTCCGGCACCAAAACAAGCCATAGTAAATCAACAGCTTCCAGTCCGAAAACAAAGGGCAAGAGCCCGGAAACCGGCGATACAAACGTCATTTCCTTATGGCTGGCCCTGCTGCTCCTCAGTGGCGGTGCGGCATTTGGCGCAGTGATCGGCAGCAGAAAAAAATATAACAAGTAAATAGAACGCAGAACACAGGGGAAATGTGGGAACTACCAGAAGGGACTGCCGCTTCATCATCGATAACAGGTGATGGAGCGGCAGTCCCTTTTATCTGTATGTGTATATGAAATATTTTCAAAAGGATTTGTTCTGTCAAAACGAAATAATTGTAGGACAATAATATAAATAAATGGACAAAATGCATAAAATTAATATGAATATATTGGCGAAAAACAACATTTACAAACAAATAAATAGACGATATAATAAAAGCACAGTAGAAATTGTCCTACAAACACGGAGAAAAACATTTAAAAGGAGGATAACTATGAAAAAGAAAGTTTTGGCAGCGCTTCTGGCAGCAACGATGGTAGTCGGAATGACCGCATGCGGCGGTTCCAAGGATGCGACCGCAGACGCACCGGCAGCAGACACCACCGAGGACACAGCGGCAGACGCCGCAGATACCGCCTCCACCGGAGACGCGAGCTACGTGATTAAGCTGGGTATGACCCAGGGCGATGTTCCGAGAGAGGAAAGCGCGGAGGTAACCTGGACCGAGCGGTTTAAGGAAGAGGTAGAGAAGAACAGTAACGGACAGATCAGCGTAGAGATTTATCCCTCCGGACAGCTGGGAAGTGTAGAGGAGAACCTGGCGGGACTTCTGAACGGTTCTCTGGAGATGACGGTAGCAAATGTAAACTCCCTGAACAACATTTATGCTGACACCATGGTCTTAAGCTGCCCGGCTCTGTTCAAGGACGAGGCACAGTGCGACGCGGTTCTGTCCGGCGAGTGGGGACAGGAATTCTTCGGCAAGATCGGCGAGGAATCCGGTATCCATGTACTGGCAGCCTTCTGTAACGGTATGCGTTGTTTCACCACCACAAAGACTCCGCTGACTACCGTAGACAGTGCAAAGGGCATCACCTTCCGTGTCATGCAGAGCGAGGTTTGTGAGAAGATGGTATCCGCTATCGGCGCGAATCCGGTTCCCATGGCAGGCAGCGAGATGTATACAGCGCTTCAGAACGGTACTGTAGATGGACAGGAGAACCCGCCTGTAAATATTCTGAACGACAAGACTTATGAAGTACAGAAATACATGGTTCTGGACAAGCACATCGCTTCCATCGTAACCTTCGCTATCAGCGAGAAGTTCCTGGATTCTCTGCCGGAGGATCTGCAGAAGGTTGTAACCGACGCGGCAGAAACTGTTACTCCGGAGGCTTCAGAAGTTTGCAAAAAGCTGAACGACGAAGGCGTGGCAAAGCTGGAAGAGTACGGCATGGAAGTTTACACACCGACCGAGGCTGAGCTGGAAGACTGGCACTCCGCTATGAGACAGCCCTGTATTGACTACGTAACCGGTCAGGTAGGCGAGGATGTAGTAAACGGACTTTTGACAGCAATTGAGCAGGCAAACTAAAAAGAAATAAATTAGGAAACTGAAAAGCTGCCTGTTTGTATATGTAAAATATTCAGACAGGCAGCTTTATTAAAGAAGAAAGAGAGGTGCAGGAGGAGAATGAAAAAAGCTGTATGTGGAATTTATAACGGCATGAACAAGATATCCGGCGTGATACAGAAAATTCTGGAAGCTGTTGTGATTCTGCTGGTATTGAGCTGTGCCGCGGACCTGCTTTTGCAGGTTACATATCGATTCATTCTGGTCAATTTTGTAAGCTGGTCCTGTTCATGGACCACAGAGTACGCGCAGGACGCCCTGATTTGGATTACTTATCTGATGGTAGGCATCTGTTATAAAGAGGGAAGCATGGCTTCTGTCAATGTAATTTATGACAAACTTGGAAAAAAGGGAAAGGTAGTACTGTACTGTATTACCAGAGTCATTGTATTCATCTTCCTGGTTATGGGACTGAAATATGGTTGGGATGCAATTATTTCCATGCTGACCTGGAGTTCCACCAGTCTGCATCTGCCGGGATATCTCCTTTACAGCGCGCCGTTCCTGGGCTGTATTCTTATGGGATATGAGGCAGTGACCGAGACACTGGGCGTATTATGTGGAAAATTACTTCCTTTCGTGGGCCGTCCGCCGAAGGAAGAGGAGATAGAACTGACCGAACAGGAGAAAGAAGAACTTCGCTCCATCGAGGGTGAATAGAAGGGAGATGAGAAATCATGTTAGCAGCCGTTTTACTGATTATTTTTCTGTTGGTTGTAATTGTAGGCGTTCCGATTAGCTTCGCCATGGGCTTTATGACCATTTCGGCGTTCACCATCGGAAATGGAGCCATGGTTATCATCCCTCAGAAAATGTTTTCCGGTGTATACAATTTCACCTATATGTGTATCCCGCTGTTCATTTTGGCCAGCGAGATCATGAGCCGCTGCGGACTGACCATGAGCATCGTAAAATTCTGCGATACCCTGGTGGGACATATACGGGGCGGTCTGGCACACGTCAATATTCTGGCAAGTATGCTGTTTGCGGGAATCTCCGGATCCGCTACGGCGGATGCTTCGGGATTGGGTCGTATCGAGATGGAAATGATGACCAAAGCCGGATATACCAAGGAGTATTCCGCGGCGGTTACGGCGGCCAGCGCCATCATCGGACCGATTATCCCGCCCAGTAATATTATGATTATTTACGCAGTGTGCGCGTCCAACGTATCTGTATCGGCCATGTTCCTGGGAGGCATTATGCCCGGTATCGTGCTGGGCCTGGCTGAGATGCTGCTCTGCTACTATTTCGCACGGAAATACAATCATCCCTGCAGAGCAAGACGTTCTTCCGCAAGAGAGGTTTTGCATTCCTTCAAGCGTTCTCTTCCGGCCCTTGGCCTGCCGATTATCATTCTGGGCGGTATCGTGAGCGGCGTATTTACCGCCACAGAGTCCAGTGCGGTAGCAGTATTCTATGCGTTAATCGTAGCCATTTGCAAGCGTCAGATTACCTGGAAGAGTCTGGTGGAGTGCTGCAAGAATACGGCGAAAACCACAGCGAACGTTATGCTGATTATCTCCATCGCGTCAGCTATGAGCTACGCTATCACCGTACTGCGTATTCCCCAGGCCATGGTAGAAGTCTGCATGAAGTATGTAAACAGCCCGGCAGTATTCCTGCTTCTGGTGAATCTCATTCTGCTGATTCTGGGCTGCGTGCTGGATCAGAGCCCGGCGCTGCTGATGATGACCCCGATTCTGCTTCCCATCGCCATGAAATACGGCATCGACCCGGTTCACTTTGGCGTACTGTGCTGCTTCAACCTGACCGTAGGCCTGATTTCCCCGCCAATCGGCATGACGCTGTTCGTAACGGCAAATGTGGCGAAGGTAAAACTGACCGATTTGTTCAAACAAATCATACCCTTTGTACTGGTTGGCCTGGCAGTACTTATGCTGATTACCTGGGTACCGGCCCTGACAACCTTTATTCCGAATTTATTTTCATAATATAAAATGACAAAAATCTATTTTTTATAATATGAGGTGACAACTATGAATGATTTAAAAATTACAGGCATTGACGTAACGCTTTGTGAGACAAGAGTAAAAGGAAATTTTGCGGATTCCACCCGAAATGTGGAGACTATCGGCTTTGCAGTGGTAGACGTGAGTACAGACCAGGGTCTGCACGGCATTGGTGTTACCTACCATGAGGTAGGCGGCGAGGCCATCCGTGATTTCATTAAATATGCGATTGAACCCAAGATGATTGGAAGAAGCCCCTTCGAGACGGAAGTGCTGTATGAGGAGAACTTCCACTATATGCGCGGCGTTGGCCGTAAGGGACTGGCCTTCTGCGCCTACAGCGCTGTGGATATCGCGCTTTGGGATCTGAAGGGCAAGGCTCTGGGTATGCCTCTGTTCCGTCTGCTTGGCGGCACCAATCCGGAAGTACCGATTTACGCGTCCGGCGGATGGACCAGCTATTCCACAGAGGAACTGGTAGCGGAAGCGAAAATGATGGTTTCCAAGGGCTACAAGAAGATTAAGCTGAAGGTCGGCGTAGAGGGCGGCAACAACCCGGATGAGGACGTAAGACGTGTGGCTGCAGTCCGCGAGGCTATCGGCCCGGACATTGGCTTTATGCTGGATGCCAACAATGTATGGCGCGCGGCGACTGCCATCCAGTTTGCTAATAAGATTCGCGAGTACAACATTGAGTTCTTCGAGGAGCCGGTATTTGCAGACGATATTCCGGGACTGGCAGAATTTAAGCGTGGCACCGACATTCCGCTGGCTACCGGCGAGCATGAGTATACCCGTTACGGCGTGCGCGACCTGTTTCTGAATCATGCGGTAGATATCCTGCAGTGCGACGCCACCCGTGTGGGCGGCTACACCGAGATGCTCCGTATCATGGCTTTGAGCCAGGCCTTTAATAAGGCATTCGCGCCTCATGGCATGGAGCATATGCATATGCATCTGGTTGCGGCTGCACCCAACGGCGTATATCTGGAGAAGTTGTTTATGTTCGACGAGGTTGTAAAGAGCGTATACCTGAATGCGCCGGAGCCGGTAAACGGTATTATGACTATTCCCGAGAAGCCGGGTCTCGGCCTGGAGTTGAACATGGATTATATCAAGGAGTGTAAGGGGAGATAGAACATGTCGAATAAAATCGAAGGAATTGCGGTTCCGATTCTGACACCGATTAATGAGGTGGAGGAAATCAACCATGAGCAGCTGGCGGCCCTCACCGACTATGTGGCGGAGGGCGGCGTAAACGCCATTTTTGTAAATGGAACAACGGGCGAATTTGCCAGATTTTCCCAGAAATCCCGCCGGGAGCTGGTGAGTACCGTGGCCAAAGCCGCAAAGGGCAGAGTGGCGGTTCTGGCCGGCGTC
>USDU01000006.1 GCA_900553635.1 uncultured Lachnospiraceae bacterium
CGGCATTGGTAACAACGATAAAACCGAGAAGGGAGGGCGAGAAAAGAGTGAGTGGAATGAAGAAAGTGCTGATACTGGGAAGCGTCATACTGACCATGTGCGGCGTGACATCCTGCGGTTCTGCAAAGCAGGAGACCGGCGAAGAAACGGCTGCCGAAACAGCAGTTTCTGAGACGGAAACAGGGGAGGATAGTGAGAACGGTACCGAAAGGGAAGAGATCGGGACAGAGGAAAGCACGCAATCAGGACAGATTATCAGCATTTCTATGGCAGAAATGGAAGAGAAGCTGAACGCAGGGGAGACCTTTCTGGTATCCTTTGTGACAATCGAGTGCCCATACTGTCAGGAATTCCACAGCATGCTTGTGGACTACGTCGAAACCCATGCGGTAACCATGTATCAGGTTATCCTGGACTACGAGGAAACGTCTGAGGAAGAGAACAGAGCGCGGATTGCGGAGCTGTTCCCGGAATTCAATACGGTTCCCGGAGTCTTCTATGTGGTAGACGGCGAGGACGGAAGCTACCTGGACACCTATCATCTGGGCGTCGGCGAGACGGCTTTTGACGATTGGGTTCAGGAAAATGAAATCGAAGCAAAGTAAACAAAAAATTTATGAGGGAAATTATGATTAAGAAGAAAAAAATGAGCAGCAAGTTCTTATCTATCGTACTTGCAGCAGCAATGGTGGCAGGCATCGCGCCCCAGTTTCCCGCATCGACTGTAGAAGCAGCCTTTAACGGCCCGTTGTCTTCTGTAAAGTCAGCGAAAGCAAAGGACAATGTGGTAGAAGTAAGCTTCAACAAGGGTGATGTAAAGGGAAAAATCACGTTTCTCGAGGACGGGATCTTCCGTTACAATGTAGATCCGAGCGGAAAGTTCTCAGAATATGCGACCGTAAACAACGCAGCAGACACAGCGAAGATTCCACAGTATCCGGATTCTTCCGATAAGTACAGCCACCCGAAGGCGAAAGTATCCGATGAGAATGGAAATATTGTAATCGCAGCTGGTAAGACAAAGATTACATTTGATAAAGATACCGCAAAAATGACCGTAGCTTACAACGACAATGTTGTAATGCAGGAGAGCGCACCGCTTTCTCTCGGAACCAAGACCACACAGAGCCTGGTTAAGAACAGCGGCGAGAACTTCTACGGCGGCGGTACACAGAACGGCCGTTTCGTACATACAGGCGAGACCATCCATATCGCAAATGAGAGTAACTGGGTAGACGGCGGCGTCGCTTCTCCGAACCCGTTCTACTACTCCAGTAACGGTTACGGCGTACTGCGTAATACCTTTCTGGCTGGTTCCTACGACTTCGGAAATAACTCTGCAGATACCGTAGCAACCGCTCACAACGAGAATGAGTACGACGCATACATCTTCCTGTCCGACGGCGCAAACGCAGCTGAGAGAGTACAGGATCTTCTGGGCGAGTACTACCATGTAACCGGTGCTCCGGTTCTCCTTCCGGAGTACGCGTTCTATGAGGGACATTTAAACTGCTACAACCGTGACTCCTGGTCCGACAATAGCGGAAGCAAGAAATGGGAGATCAAGGGAAGCGCGTCCGCAACCACTGCAGACGAGGTGCCGATTGCATCTTCCTATTATGAGTCCGGTATGAGCACAGGCTATGTGCTGAAGGACGGTATGAGCTCCGAGACGCTGAACGGAACCAAGCCGACTACTGCGCTGGACAAGTATCCGTCCGTGAATACCGATTCCAAGTATTCCGCAAGAGCTGTCATCGATCAGTACGACAAATATGACATGCCCATCGGCTACTTCCTTCCCAACGACGGATATGGCTGCGGCTATGGTCAGAACGGCTACTATCAGACCGGCGGCGTGAACGCGGACGGCAGCAGCAGTGCAGAGCGTACTGCAGCAGTAGACGCCAATGTAAACAATCTGAAAGAGTTCACCAAGTATGCACAGAGCAAGGGTCTGCAGACAGGTCTTTGGACACAGAGCAATCTGAGCCCGGATTCCAACAGTAACACCTCCTGGCACCTGCTTCGTGATTTCGAGAAAGAGGTAAAAGTTGGCGGAATCACTACCCTGAAGACTGATGTTGCATGGGTAGGCTACGGCTACAACTTCGCTCTGAACGGTACCAAGACTGCTTACGATATCGTAACCACAGGCGTAAGCAAGCGTCCGAACATTATCACCCTGGACGGCTGGGCTTCCACACAGCGTTTCGGCGCTATCTGGACCGGCGACCAGTACGGCGGAAACTGGGAGTACATCCGCTTCCACGTACCGACCTACATCGGACAGTCCTTAAGCGGTAACCCGAATATCGGTAGTGATATGGACGGTATCTTCGGCGGAGACAAGATTGTATCCACCCGTGATACCCAGTGGAAGGTATTCACGCCGCTGATGCTGAACATGGACGGCTGGGGAAGCTACGCGAAGACTCCGCAGACCTTCGGCGATCCGTACACCGGTATCAACAGAATGTACCTGAAGCTGAAAGCTCAGCTGATGCCGTACATCTACACCAGCGCGGCAGCTGCGGCAAACCTGGATACAGGCAACGGCGACACCGGACTTCCGATGATCCGTGCTATGTTCCTGGAGTATCCGGGTGACGCTTACGCAAGCACCAAGGATATGCAGTATCAGTACATGTTCGGTTCCAACGTGTTGGTAGCTCCGATTTACCAGAACACATCCAGCGACACACAGGGAAATGATGTGAGAAACGGCATCTACCTTCCGGACGCAGATCAGATCTGGATCGACTACTTCACCGGCGAGCAGTACTACGGCGGACAGACCCTGAACAACTTCGACGCTCCCATCTGGAAGCTTCCGATCTTTGTAAAGAATGGTTCCATCATCCCCATGTGGGAGGAGAACAACAGCCCGTCCAAGATCAACAAGGCAAACCGCAGCGTAGAGTTCTGGCCGGCAGGATCCACCGAGTACACCATGTATGAGGATGACGGAATCACCGCAGAGAACGAGACCACCGAGGTGGATGGTTACGGAACTGTAGCTGACGTATCCTATGGCGAACATGTATCTCAGAAGTTTACTTCCAAGGTAGAAGGCAACGTGGCAACCCTGACTGCTGAGAAGGCAAGCGGAAGCTATGCAGGGTATGATAAAAATAAGAACACTACCTTCGTAGTCAATGTTTCCAAAGAGCCGACTGCTATCACAGCACAGAACGGTTCCACAGAGCTGACTAAGGTAGCGATGAAGAGCAAGGATGAGGTTCTGAACGCGGATGTGGCAGCAGGCACCTTCGCTTATTACTATGACGAGTCCCCGGCTATCGAGTACTACGGCGTAGAGGCAGAGGATGAGTTCGCGGTAATGATGGAGGCTCAGACGTCTTCTCCGAAGCTGTATGTGAAGTTCGCCAACACCGATTCTCAGGCAAATGCACAGACCCTGGTTCTGGAAGGCTTTGAGAACAACGGCGACATGAGCAAGAATCAGCTGAACCCGGATCTGGCTGCTCCGGCTAACCTGACCGATGACGTGACCAGAAAGACCCCGACCAGCAACACCCTGACCTGGGATGCTGTAGAGGACGCAACCAGCTACGAAATTCTGGTAGACGGCATCATCAACACTGCAGGCGACGCAACCGAGTTCGCGCACACCGATCTGAAGTACAACTCTACACATACTTATAAGGTACGCGCAAGAAATAAGGACGGCTACTCTGAATGGTCTAAGGAAGTAACCGCAACCACTTCTCTGGATCCCTGGAGAAATGTACCGACACCGGAGAAAATCACCTGGACAGGCGGAGATTCCTGGGGCGCATTGAAGAACCTGACCGACCATGATATCAGCGGGAGTATGTTCCACTCCACCGGCGACGTTGTAACAGACGCTGTTCCGATGACCTTCGATTACGGTCAGGCTTACGCACTGGATAAGCTGGAATACTATGCAAGACATGATAACTACGGCAACGGCGCAGTACAGCAGATGAACGTATACACCAGTTTGGACGGCGTAAACTGGACCACCCAGTGGATCGGTTCTGAACACTCGGATTGGACCTATGATGCAAAGGCAAGCATTGCAGATAACATGAAAAAGATCCAGCTGACAGGCGCGGCTCGTTATGTAAAGATTGTTATCACAAAGTCCATGGGTAACTTCTTCTCCGGCGACGAGCTGGCCATCTATAAGAAGGACGGCACCAACGGCTTTGCAGTAGGAAGTACCAATAACCTGGGAACCGTCGCAGATGGCGACTACACCAACATGAAGAACTACCTCGGCTTCTCCAAGAAGGACGGCGAGACCTTCGTGAAGCAGATCGAGGAGAGATTCGGCGATATCAACGGCAACGGCTACTATGACGTATGGGATTACGCGTTCACCATGTTCAACCTGGACGGCGGTACCCAGAAGAATGGCAAGGTATCCGGCAACATCGTTCTGCTGCCCAGCGCAACAGCCGTGAAGGCGGGCGAGACCTTTACCGTAGATGTATACGCAGATAATGTAAAGAACCTGAACGCATTTGGAGAGGTTCTGGATTACGATCCGGCTGTACTCCAGTATGTGGACACCACTGCAGATTTCGACATCTCCCAGATGGAGAACCTGACAGTCAATAAGGTATACGAGGACGGCGCAGCTTATGTGAACCTGGCATTCGCCAACAGAGGAAACCAGGCAACCTACAGCGGAACCGGCGTCATTGCCACCATCACCATGAAGGCGAAGAAAGACTTTACGCTGGACGCAAAGGCAATGGATCTGAGTCAGGTAATGCTGATTGGACCGGAGTTCGATCTGATTAACTGCGAGAGCTCCTCCACACCGGAGCTTCCGGACATCGTAACAGGCGGCGAGAAGACCTACACCTACGGTGAGGACTTCGATATGACCATGACCAACAACATCCTGAAAGAGGATGATGGAAAGAACGTAGAGAAGTTCATCCAGGGCAACAGCTATAAGGAACTGTTCAACGGCACTCAGGGCCGGGAGTTCGAGCTGAAATGGTATCCGAACGACTGGACCACCACTGTAAAGGGTCTGCCGGAGTATGTAAAGGTTCCGGTTACCTTCCATATCGATGTAAAGCAGGATGCAGCAGACGAGGTTGTAGAAGATACAACAGAGGATGTGGCAGACGAAGCAGAAGATGTAGAAGTACAGACAGCAGAGGAAGAGGTAGCTGTTCAGGCTGACAACACCAAGAAGGTGACCTCCGTAACCCTGCAGAATGCCAATAAGGCAAACGGTTATGTAACAAACGCATCCGCTGAGTTTACTTACAGCGATGGCAGCACAAGCAGCGACAGAAAGTCTCTGGACTGGGCGACCGCAGCAGATTACTCTGAGTTTACATTCAACGCAGAAGCAGACAAGACTGTAACCAATGTAGATGTAACTGTAAATTCCGTAGCAAACGCAAAGGGCGAGTCTGTAGAGAACATGCTGACCCTGTCTACTCTGACAGTAGCGACAGCAGATGGCAAGTTAAGCTATGGCAGCGACTTTACCATGACCATGACCAACGATGTTCTCACATCTGATGACGGAGACAATGTGAAGAAGATGATCCAGCAGGGCAGCTTCTCCGGACTGTTCGGCGGTCAGGGACGTAACTTCGAGTTCCTGTGGGATATCCCAAGCAACTACGAAGACAAAGAAGTAAAATATGTAGAAATGCCGGTAACGCTTCATATGAATATGAAGAAGGCAGATACCGTAAGCACAGTTTCTGTATACAACGCACCGTCTTACGGTAACGGATACATGACAGACGCTACCGCAACCTTCACTTATGAAGATGGCACAACCGCCGATGTGAACCTGAAGGATCAGGGAACCAAGTTTGAGTTCACCAACCCGAAGGAAGACGCAAAGGTAACCAAGGTATCTGTAACTGCAAACCAGGCAAGCGGAACCAACATGCTGACCTTAAGCGAGCTTGAGGTAAAGGCAAAGGTTGCTATGGTTCCGGTAACCAAGATTACTCTGGCTGAGGACAACGTAAAAGAGCTGTATGCAGGAAGCATGGCAGATATCAACGCAACCATCGAGCCGGAGAACGCAACCAACCCGTACTTCGTAGCAACCTCCTCCGACGAGGATGTTGTAAGAATCATCACCCTGGCTGACGAGAACGGTCTGCCGATTTACAAGGCATACGCAGTAGGCGAGGGCAAGGCCACCATTACTCTGACTGCACGTGAGTCCATGCAGGATACCGCTACACAGGCAGAGGGCGAGGATCAGGCAGCGCCGATCACCGCATCCTACGAAATCACCGTACTGGCAGGCGCAGACAAGACCGAACTGGTTGAGCTGATTACCGAGTACAGCAAGACCAATCCGAAGTTCTACACCGAGGACAGCTTCAAGGCCCTGACCGACGCCATCGACGCGGCAAACGCTGTAAAGGCTGACGACAAGGCTACTAAGGACGATGTGAAGAAGGCTATCGCGGCCATGAAGAAGGCGGCTGACGCGCTGGAAGAATCTGAGCTGACCGCAGAGGCTATCACCGACAAGAGCGGTATGACCGCAGACGCGCCGTACAGCGAGGAGAACGTACCGAGCGCACTGGTAGACGGCAATGAGACCAACTACTGGGAGTCCCCGTACTACGGAAACAACGTTGGACTGCCGAAGGAGATTACCCTGGCTCTGGGCGACGCATACGACCTGGAGAAGGTAGAAATCGTGAAAAATACCGGCAACGGTAAGGTAACCGATTATGAGGTACTGGTAAGCACCGATGGCGAGAACTTCACATCCGTAGGAAGAAAGACCATTGATGAGAATGAGATGAGATCCGGCATCCGTATGGAGCAGGCAAACATCACGCACGTAAAGGTTATCATCCACGGCGCAAAGACCGGCGGCAAGGACGTAAGTTACGCGCGTCTGTCCGAGATTAATTTCTATGGCAAGAAGGTTGCGGAGCCGGCTGACAAGGCAGCACTGACCGAGGCTGTAGACAAGTACAAGGATCTGAAGCAGGAGAACTACACCGACGAGACCTGGGCTGCATTTGCAGAGGCTCTGAAGACAGCACAGAATGTACTGGCAGACGAGAAGGCGACACAGGAGACTGTAGACGCAGCTGTAAAGACACTGAACGACGCATACAAGGGTCTGGTGAAGAAAGAATTACCGAATCCGGATCAGCCGGTTGTGAAGGATGCACTGAAGGCAGCAGTTGACAAGAATGCAGACAAGAAGCAGGGCGACTACACAGCAGACAGCTGGGCGAAGTTCTCCGCAGCTCTTGCACATGCACAGGCTGTACTGAAAGACCAGAACGCAACCGCAGATCAGGTAAGCGCAGCACTGAAGGGTCTGGAAGAGGCAGCTGCAGCACTGACCACAGGTCAGTCCCCGGCAGCAAAGGATGAACTGCAGGCTGTATATAACGGCAATAAGGACAGAGAGAAGAAGGACTACACAGCAGACAGCTGGAAGGCATTCTCTACTGCTCTGAGCAATGCTGAGAAGATTCTGAAGAACCCGAACGCTACTTCTCAGGAAATCAGCGATGCGCTGAACGCTCTGAAGACTGCAGTAGCAGATCTGAAGACTGTGGCCGAGAAGAAGGATGAGGACAATAAGAAACAGAACTCCTCCGGAAGCTCCGGCAGCTCCAAGTCCAACACCACGAGCACCACTTCTGCACAGACCGGTGATACTGCACAGCCGCTGCTGTACGTGGTACTGATTGCAGCCGCAGCAGCTGTACTGGCGCTGATTCGCAGAAAAAGAATGAAATAAAAAGCAACAATCTAAAGTAACAAGTTAAGTTTTTCCACCTTATTCAGGAAGACCGGCTTTCGTGCCTCTGGCACGGAGGCCGGTCTTCCCTATTCCAGGTTGTTCCCATCAGGCCACAGTGTTGCCGTCTTTGTGAAATTACAGCTTGAAAATTTCTGGAAAATGTGGTATCTTATTAAACATATGTTATCATACGTAAGTATTGACGCGTCAATACTTTAAGAGTGTAAAGCGAAAAAGCGAGGAAAACATGAGTCAGGCAGAGACGATATTAGAAATCAAAGATTTATGCGTGGAATTCCAGACTGTTGAGGGTACCGTACATGCGGTCGACCATCTGAATTATACCTTACATAAAGGCGAAAAGCTGGGCATCGTAGGGGAGAGCGGAAGCGGCAAGAGCGTATCCTCTCTCGGTATGATGCAGCTGATCCCGAACCCGCCCGGACGGATTACCGGAGGAGAGATTCTTTATCATGGAAAGGATCTGGTGAAAGCATCGGAGAAAGAAATGCAGAAGATCCGTGGAAATGAGATTTCCATGATTTTCCAGGAGCCTATGACTTCCTTAAATCCGATTATCAAATGCGGAAAGCAGATCGCGGAATCCCTGCGGCTTCACCGTGGCATGAAGAAAAAAGAGGCCATGGAAGAGGCAGTGCGGATGATGCGGGCGGTGGGCATTGCGAATCCGGAGGTCCGGGCCCATGAATATCCCCATCAGATGTCCGGCGGTATGCGTCAGCGTGTCATGATTGCCATGGCTCTGGCCTGTCAGCCTCAGATTTTGATTGCGGATGAGCCTACGACAGCACTGGATGTGACCATTCAGGCCCAGATTCTCGACCTGATCCGGGAGCTGAACGAGAGCATGGGAACCTCCGTCGTCTTCATTACCCATGACCTGGGCGTAGTCAGCGAGCTGTGCGATACGGTGATTGTCATGTATACCGGCCACATCGTAGAGCAGGCGCCGGTGAAGGAGCTCTTTGAAAGTCCGAAGCATCCGTATACCAAGGGACTTCTGAACGCCATCCCGAAGATTACCAGGGAACGGAATCCCCTGGAGACCATCGAGGGCATGGTGCCGAACCCCACCGAGCGTATTGAGGGATGCAGCTTTTCTCCCAGATGTCCCTATGCCACCGACCAGTGCCGGAAAGCGGAGCCGCCCATGGCGGAGTTATCCGATGGACGCCTGGTGCGCTGCTGGCAGTACGCGAAAGAGAACGAGGAGGCCTAAATCAGGATGGAAAATCAGAACAACGTATTGATGGAAGCCGACCATGTGAAGGTATATTTTAAAGGAAAAGACAAAAAATCAGGTACGGTCAAGGCTGTGGACGATGTGAGCTTTCAGATCATGCGGGGCGAGACCTTCGGCGTGGTAGGCGAGAGTGGCTGCGGCAAGAGTACTCTGGGACGTTCCCTGGTGCGGCTTTTGAAGCCCACGGACGGTCACATTTACCTGGATGGCACGGATATCGCGGGCTTAAAGGGAAAAGAGCTTAAAAATATGCGGAAAAAGGCCCAGATCATTTTCCAGGATCCGTCGGCCTGCCTGAATCCCCGAAGAACCGTAAAGCAGATACTCATGGAGCCTTTTGAAATTCACGGCCTGAAGGGACAGATGGATGTGGATGCCCGCATCGAGGAACTGATGCATCTGGTAGGCCTGGATACCTATCATCTGAGCCGTTACCCCCATGAGCTTTCCGGAGGCCAGAAGCAGCGAATCGGTATTGCGAGAGCCCTGGCTTTGGAGCCGGATATTATCATCTGCGACGAGGCGGTGTCCGCTCTGGATGTGTCCGTACAGGCTCAGGTGTTGAATCTTCTGCAGGAGTTAAAGGAAAAGTTAGGACTGACTTACTTCTTCATTTCCCATAACCTGAATGTGGTCTATCAGGTCAGCGACCGGGTAGGCGTCATGTATCTGGGGAAAATGGTGGAGATCGCGAATTACGATCAGTTATATGAGAAGCGCTATCATCCCTATACGGAGGCCCTGCTGTCGGCCATTCCCCAGGTGGGAGAGGGTGGCGTTAAGCGTATCCATCTGGAGGGAGAGGTTCCAAGCCCTTCTAATCCGCCGACGGGCTGCCGGTTCCATACCCGGTGTCCTAAGGCGTGTGACCGGTGTAAAACAGAGGTTCCCGAGCTTCGGGAAGTGGAGACAGGACACTATGTAGCCTGTCATCTGTATGAGGGTCCGGATAAAAAATAACGGAGACAACGCCCGCCAGGGCGTCTCAATAGAGTTTAAAAGGAGGCAATATTATGAAGAAGAAGTTTTTAGCTCTGGCACTGAGCCTGACTATGGTTCTCGGCCTGGCAGCCTGCGGCGGCGGAAGCGACAACGCGTCTTCTGACGGAAGCAGCGCGGCGGCAGGAGATTCCGGCTCCGGTACCGTAGTGGTAGCCATGGGTTCCGGTTTTTCTACCCTGGATCCGGGATATGTCTATGAGAAATATCCGCCCATGATTGTAAACGCATGCTATGAGACCCTGTTCAAATTTTACAGCAACGACGGCGCTCCCGAGCCCTGTCTGGCTGACACCTACGAGTTCTCTGAGGACGGCCTGACCCTGACTGTGACCCTGAAGGACGGCATTACCTTCGCAAGCGGTAATCCCATGACCTCTGCGGACGTGGCCTTCAGCATCAACCGCTGCAAGAACCTGCAGGGCAACCCGGCCTTCATCGCGGATACCATCGACAGCATCGAGACTCCCGATGAGAAGACCATCGTTTTCCATCTGAATCAGCAGGACAGCGCCATCCTTTCCAAGCTGACCTACAGCTCTCTGGCTGTACTGGACAGTGCCGTTGTAAAGGAGAATGGAGGAACTGACGCTGAGGACGCAGCTACCACCGATACCGCACAGTCCTACCTGGATACCACCAGCGCAGGCTCCGGTATGTATGTGATGACCAGCTATACCCCGGACGAGGAAGTGGTTCTGGAGAAGAACCCGAACTACTGGGGCGAGGCAACCAACGTAGATAAATACATCATCAAGATCCAGCCGGATTCCAACACCCAGATGATGACCCTGTCCAGCGGTGACATCGACGTGGCCATGAACATGACTGACGATACCATGGAAGAGCTGCAGGGCGCTGACGGCATCGAGATCATCAACGGCGCTACCAAGACCGTAGGCTTTGTGATGATGAACATGAACGAGACCTACAGCGGTCCCATGGCAAATCCGAAGGTACAGCAGGCAGTCCGCAAGGCTCTGGACTACACCGGAATCCAGACCATCTGCGGCGAGGGTACGCTGACCCCCTATGACATCATTCAGGTGGGCTTCATGGGAAGCAAGGGTGAGAGAGCGGCTGATTACACCAACGTGGAAGAGGCAAAGGCTCTGCTTGCCGAGGCTGGTTACGCAGATGGCTTTGACGTGGATCTGACAGTATGCGATCTGGATATGGAGGGCGTACTCCTGTCTGATCTGGCCCAGAAGGTAAAGGACGATCTGGCACAGATCGGTATCAATGTAAATATCGTAGCGCAGCCCTGGGCAGCAGGCTATGGCGACGCTTACCGTGACGGAACCCTGGGCTTTACGGTAATGTACTGGGGAACCGATTACAACGACCCGAACGTACAGCTGGAGTTCCTGCCGGGCGGAGTGGTAGGACTTCGTGCAGGCTGGACGGCTGATATGAATCAGGAGCTGGCAGATATGTATCAGGAGACCATGGCGGCCACCGACAACGACGCGCGTATCGCGGTTCTGGAGAAGATTCAGGACGCCATGTATGAGGACGGTCCGTTCATTATGATCGCACAGGCACCGGCACATATCGCTTACAACACCAGACTGAGCGGCGTAGGTATCTCCGATCCTTACGCGCTTGATCTGACACTGATTAACATTCAGTAAGCTTCAGAAATACAGGACGGCTCTTGCGGACGGAGGGAATTTCTCTTCCGTCCGAAAGCCGTTTTTCCGAAAGCGGCGATTCCGAAGGCAGATATTGTCGTGAACGTCTGACGCGCTCTGGACAGAGTGGGACGGCAGCGCTGACGAAAGTACCTGTTCTCCGTGGAAAATGGAAACGGGGCCGTGAGCGGAGCACGGCGGAAATAAGAAAAACGAGGTGGAATATGGAACGTCTGAAATTTATAGGAAAGAGACTGATTTATCTGGTCGTCATGCTCTTCGGCGTGGCCACCCTGGTATTTATCCTGACAAAAATGATACCGGGCGACCCGACCGTGGCGAACTTAAGCCAGAGAGCCTTAAATGATCCCGAGGTTGTAGCAGCCTATCGGGCCAAATACGGACTGGATCAGCCAGTCTTTGTACAGTATATCCTGTACATCAAAAATCTGCTGCATCTGGATCTGGGTACGTCTATCCGTACCAATAAGCCGGTGCTGGATGAGTTGGCCAGATGCTATCCGGCTACCATTGAGCTGGCGCTTTTCGCGATCATTCTGGCGGCGCTTTTGGGTATCTTGTTCGGCGTCATTTCCGCTATTAAGCGAAACAGCATCCTTGACCAGGTGGTGCGCGCCCTGTCCGTGACCGGCGTCAGCATCCCCAGCTTCTGGTTCGCCCTGTTAGTGCTGTATTTCTTCTATTATAAATTACATATTTTCCCGGGGCCGGGCCGTTTAAGCAACAGCTTTTCCGCTCCGGCCACAGTGACGGGTATGTATGTCATCGACAGCCTCATCGAGGGCAATCCGGCCAAGGCGCTGGACGCCCTGCAGCATCTGATTCTGCCGGGACTGGTGCTGGCGGCCTTTACCATGGGCCTGATTACCAGAACGACCCGGTCGAACCTGCTGGATGTCATGTCCACTGATTATATCCGTACGGCCAGAGCCAAGGGCTTAAGCCGTGTGGGACTGATTGTACGCCATGCCCTGGGCAATGCGCTGATTCCGGTGCTGACCGTCATCGGCCTGGGGCTGGGAAATCTCTTAGGCGGCATGGTACTGGTGGAGACCATCTTTAACTGGCCCGGCGTGGGACAGTTTGCCTATGAGTCGGTGCTTTCCGTGGATTATCCGTCCATCATCGGAGTGGCACTTCTGATAGCTTTGAATTACATGGTGATCAATACGGTCGTGGATATTCTCTATGGCGTCATTGACCCGAGAGTGAGGTGCAACGGATGATTCGTTCAATCAAAAAAATGTTCAAATCCAACTATTTATTTACTCTGGGCGTTATCATCTGTCTGGCCTGGATCCTGCTGGCGATTCTGGCGCCGGTTATTGCGCCCTATGACCCCATTGCCCAGGATCTGACCCTGCGTCTGCAGGCGCCGTCGGCGGAGCATCTCTTCGGTACGGACAACTTTGGCCGGGATATCTTCAGCCGCGTGATTTACGGCGGCCGGTATTCCCTGCTGGCAGGCTGCCTGACGGTGGTGATCGCGGGCGTCATCGGTACCTTTTACGGAGCCATCGCAGGCTACGTGGGCGGCTGGGTGGACAATGTAATGATGCGTCTCTCGGAGATGATTCTGTCTTTCCCGTCCCTGATTCTGGCCATGATCATCAACGCTGTGATGGGTTCCAACCTGTTCAACACCATGTTCGCTCTGGTCATCGTGGCCTGGCCCACCTACGCCAGACTCATGCGGAGCGTTGTCTTAAGCGTCAAGGAAAATGAATATGTGACCGCTTCCGAGGCGCTGGGCGCGTCCCGGCTCCGGATTCTGTTGAAAGAAGTTATCCCGAACAGTATCAGCTCCGTATTGATTATGGCGACCACCGATATCGGAAATCAGATCCTGATGTTCTCGACCTTAAGCTTCTTAGGCCTTGGCTCCGCGCCGCCTACGCCCGAGTGGGGCATGATGGTGTCCGACGGTGTGGGCTACTTCAATAAATTCTGGGTGGCAGGCTTCCCGGGACTGGCGATCTTTACCATGGCCGTGGGCGCGAACTTCATCGGCGACGGTCTGCGGGATCTGCTGGATCCGAAGCTGAGAAAGCAGTTTTAAATGGCAAGAGAGGAGACGGAAGTTATGTTAAAAGAGAACAGAGTAAAACGTGTGCTGGATGCGTTAAAGGAAATGGGCTTAAGTCAGATGCTGATCGTGGATCCCATGTCCATCTACTATCTGACCGGCGTATACATCGCGCCCTTCGAGCGTTTCTACGCCCTGTACCTACGAGCGGACGGAAAGCATGTGTATTTCCTGAACAAGCTGTTCACCGTACCGGAAGAGGTGGGTGTGGAGAAGGTCTGGTATGACGATACGGATCCGGCAGCCGAGATTGTGGCGAAGTATCTGGATCACGATCAGACACTGGGCGTGGATAAGGATCTGACCGCTCGTTTTCTGCTTCCTTTGATGGAGATGAAAGCGGCCACAGGTTTTGTCAATGCGTCTCTGGCGGTGGACAAGACCCGCGGCGTCAAGGATGCCGGGGAGCAGGAACTGATGCGCGTCTCTTCTGATATCAATGATAAAGCCATTGCGAAGTTTAAGACCCTGATTCATGAGGGCGTCACCGAGAAAGAGGTGGCTGAGCAGACACTGAAAATCTATCAGGATCTGGGAGCCGACGGCTTTTCCTTCGAGCCCCTGGTGGCTTTTGGAGCAAATGCGGCGGATCCCCATCACGCGCCGGACGACACTGTGGTGAAGCCGGGCGACTGCGTGCTCTTCGACGTAGGCTGCATCAAGGATGGCTATTGCTCTGACATGACCCGTACTTTCTACTACAAGGAGGCCAGCGAGCAGCATCAGCTTGTATACAATACGGTGCGCCGGGCCAACGAGGCCGCTATCGCGAAAATCAAGCCGGGTATTCCGCTCTGCGAGCTGGACAAAACAGCCCGGGATCTGATCACCGAAGCGGGCTACGGACCCTATTTCACCCATCGTCTGGGTCATTTCATCGGCCTTGGGGAGCATGAGTTCGGCGATGTATCGTCCGTGAATACGGACAAGGCCGTTCCGGGCATGATTTTCTCCATCGAGCCGGGTATCTACCTGACCGGTGACACCGGCGTCCGGGTGGAGGATCTGGTGCTGGTGACCGAGGAGGGCTGCGAGGTGCTGAACCATTATCCGAAGGAACTGGAGATCATCGGTTAAGGAGAAATTAAAATGAATCCGATTGCTGTTTTATATATGAAAAACGGAAAAAAGATTGTGATAGAGCTGCTGCCCGAGGCAGCGCCCAACACAGTGAACAGCTTTATTTACGTGGCCTCCCGCGGTCTCATGGATCACCACGCCATCCAGCGCATCGTCCCGGGCAGCTGGATCGATGTGAGCTATACTGCCTTCGGCAAAAAGGAAGCCCAGTATCTGATTCCCAACGAATTTGAGCTTCACCCGGAGATCACACCTCGGGATTCCCATCCGGGCGCAGTCTGCATGGGCGGCTATGGCGCGGACGGCCTGGCCTCCTGCGAGTTCTTCTTCCCCCTGCGGGACTGCCCCGACCATAAGGGCGTCTATCCGGTCTTTGGCCGCGTCCTGGAAGGCATGGACGAAATCTACCGCTTGGAAAAGGTAAAAACCGTCCCCGTAGACTTTCCCATTCCCGGCGTGGAAGTGAACGAGCCCGTAGAACCGGAAATCATCGACCACGTAGAACTGGACCTCCACGGCCAGATCTACCCGGAGCCGATCCGCATGAAAGTGCAGAACCTGCCGCCCTGCTGGAAATAAAAAGGAATACAGAAGAAACGGCGATACAGAGCGAGAGCTTTGGATCGCCGTTTTTGCATATGCAATTGGACATATATGGAATAATAAACGTGGCAGACTTGGAAATAGGAGTTTAAGAATCTATTAAAATCCAGACAAAGGAAGAAAACTATGTTAGAATAAATATGATTTGCTGAAACAGACATCTATCAGGGAGGCGAAGACTTGACAAACATACTTCCGGTCGAGGACGACCGGGTGATTATCGAGAACTTGAGCGCGGTGCTGAAGGCGGAGGGCTTTCAGGTGCGTGCGGAAGCGGGGCAGAGGGAGGCTCTGGAAGCGCTTCAGGAGGAAAAGTTTGATTTGCTGCTGCTGGACGTGTCCCTGCAGAATGGAAATGGGTTCGCGGTGTGCTCGGCGGTGAAGGCCGAGTCGGATACGCCGGTGATCTTTCTGACGGCTTCAGGGGACGAGTTCAGTGTGGTGACCGGGCTTGACCTGGGAGCGGAGGATTATATCAGGAAGCCCTTCCGGCCAAGAGAGCTGATTTCCCGGATTCGGAGCGTGCTGCGCCGCTGCGGGAAGACACAGCCAATCGTGGAAATCGGAGACCTGAGGGTGGATACGGTGCGGGCATCGGTGACAAAGGGTGGCGCAGACTGCTGCCTGTCGGCGCTGGAGTACCGGCTGCTGTTATTCTTTCTGAACCATAAGGGAATGGTACTGACCAGGGGACAGCTTCTGGAGGAAATCTGGGACGCTGCCGGGGAGTTTGTGAATGACAATACACTGACCGTATATATCAAAAGATTGCGAGAAAAGATAGAGACGGATCCGCAGAATCCGACGATTATCCGGACAGTGAGAGGGATCGGGTACAAGCTGGAGTAAAAAACAAATTTGGCTGTTGATTTTAGAGCAAAAGAGATTGAAAGCAGAAAGTGTGGGAGGAATCCATGCGATATCTACGAGACAAAGAATTCAGAATGAGCGTACTTATATCGGCCTGCGTCGCTGCCATCACGGCAGCGGCAGGCTTTTTCCTTATACGCCAGCAGGCTGCTATGGCCGGATTCCTGCTGGCGGTTTTTGGCTGTGTACTGGTCATTGCTCTGTGGCTCGCCTTCACCCTGTGCCGCTACCACCGTCTGGAAAAGCTGGCCGCGGACACGGATCGGATGCTTCACGGAGAGCGGGATCTGAATTTTACCCGGTATCGGGAGGGAGAGCTTGAGATTCTGGCCAATGAGCTGTCGAAGCTGCTGAATCGTCTGAGCGAGCAGGCCGATCATTTGCAGGCGGAGAAGGTATACTTAAGCGATTCCCTGGCCGATATCTCCCATCAGCTGCGGACGCCCCTGACCTCCCTGAACCTGGTGCTGGCTCGCCTGGGCCAGGAGACCGACCCGCAGGAGCGTCGCAAGCTCCTCTACGAGGCCGGACAGCTCCAGGGCCGCATCAGCTGGCTGGTGGAGGCTTTGCTTAAAATCTCCCGTATTGACGCGGGTACCGCGGTCTTTGTACAGGAACAGGTAGAGGTACAGAAACTCATGGATAGCGTGCTGGAGCCCTTCGCCATCCCAATGGAGCTGCGGGAGCAGCAGGTGAAGCTGGACATTCCGGCAGAGACCGCATTTACCGGGGATTTCTCCTGGAGCTGTGAGGCGGTCAGCAATATTGTAAAAAACTGTATGGAGCATGCGGGCGAGGGCGGCGTCCTGACGCTGCGCGCTCAGGAAAATAGCCTCTACACCGAGCTGGTCATCGAGGATAACGGTCCGGGCATCGCTCCGGAGGATTTGCCGCATCTCTTTGAGCGGTTTTATAAAGGAAAGTGTTCCTTCGGCTCCGGTATCGGCATCGGACTGGCTCTGTCGCGCATGATCATCAAGCAGCAGAACGGCTCTATCAGGGGCGAGAACCGGGCGGAGGGCGGGGCCCGGTTTACGATTCGCTTCTATAAAGGTATTGTATAAAGTGACAAATCTGTCACCGGAAAGTCACGCCCCCGTCATCTGTGCCCTGTATACTGAACCCATAAAATGGGAAACCGGCCGTCCGGGAGTGCTTCACGAACCACGGAAAGCCCCGCCGCGCCCATTTCTCAAGAGGAGGCAGACATGGAAGTCTTAAAAGCAGAACATCTCACCAAAGTATACGGCTCCGGCGAAAACGAAGTGCGGGCCCTGGACGACGTATCCTTCTATATCCAGCGTGGCGAATTCGTGGCCATCATCGGCCCTTCCGGATCCGGCAAATCCACCCTGCTCCACATCCTGGGCGGTGTGGACCGGCCCACCTCGGGCAGAGTCTACCTGGACGGCATTGACGTCTACGGTCAGAACGAGGAGCAGCTGGCCATTTTCCGGCGGCGGGAGGTAGGCCTGATTTACCAGTTCTATAACCTGATTCCGGTCCTGAACGTGGTGGAAAATATGACCCTGCCAGTGCAGATGGATGGCCGAAAGGTGGGAGAGGAGCGCCTGCATGAACTCCTGAAACTCTTAAACCTGGAAGATCGGAAGAATCATTTGCCCAACCAGCTCTCCGGCGGCCAGCAGCAGCGGGTATCCATCGGAAGAGCCCTGATGAACGCCCCGGCCATCGTGCTGGCCGACGAGCCCACAGGCAACCTGGATTCCAGGAACAGTCAGGAAATCATGGAGCTCTTAAAGCTCTCCAACAAAAAATACAGCCAGACCCTGGTTATGATCACCCACGACGAAAATCTGGCCCTTCAGGCCGATCGCATCATCGCCATCGAGGATGGCCGTATTGCCAGAGACGAGGTGATCCGTCGATGAAGAACGCATTTACCAGACTGACGGCGAAAACCCTGAAGGCTAACCGGACCCGGACCATGGTTACGATCATCGGAATCCTGCTGGCTACCGCCATGTTGACGGCTGTCACTACCTTTATTTCCAGCCTGCAGCACTATATGCTGGAAAATATGATTGCGGAAAACGGAGACTGGCACGGGGAAGCCATGCAGATTCCGGAGAAAAAGGTGGAAGAGCTGGCCGGAATGAAAGAAGTCACCATGCAGGTCACCTGGCAGGAACTGGGCTACGCTCTGAACGGGATAAAGCCGTCTTATCATAATAGTTCGGCGCTGCCCTATTACTATGTGGTCGGAATCGACGCGGATTTTGAGAAACAGATGCCTATCCGGGTGACGGAAGGACGACTGCCGGAAAATGACCGGGAGCTGATTCTGTCAGATCAGGCAAGATGGGCGCTGGAACAGAATGGAACACCGGTGGCGGTAGGCGATACCCTGTCTCTGGATCTGGGAGAGCGCCTGTTAAACGGCGAACGGTTGGGAGCTGAGAACCCGGTTGTATACAGGGATGAGGAAAATCCGGATGTGGACGCGAGAAAAGAAGAGCTTCAGATCCGGGAAGCCAGGGAGTACACCGTAGTGGGCTACATGGAGGAGCCGTATTACGGATGGCACAGCGCCGGTTTCCTATGCTTTACCCGGAAAGATACGTCTCCGGTGTCGGATTGCCTCTATACCAGCTTTTTTAAGCTGAAAAAGGGCAGGGACATCTATGAGTTTACCGATGCGTATCTGAACGATTATAGCGTTACCTATAACAGCGAGCTTCTTCGGACACAGGGAATCTCTGCGAATCGCGCGTTTATGCGTCTGCTTTACGGCATGTCCGTGATCCTGATTCTTCTGATTATGACGGGAGGCGTATCCCTGGTGTATAATTCCTTCGCCATCTCGGTCAGCGACCGGACAAAGCAGTTTGGTCTGTTGGTGTCCATCGGCGCGACGCCCCGGCAGCTGCGGAGCATGGTATACCGGGAAGCGCTGATTTTAAGCAGCATCGGAATTCCTTTCGGCATCCTGTCCGGCATTGCGGGAATTGGCGTGGCCCTTTCCCTTACCTCCGGATCCTTTCGATATATTTATGAGGGAGAGATTCCCATGCGGGTTTACGTGTCCTGGCCGGCCCTTCTGACTGCGGCGTTGACGGCCCTTATGACCGTATTGATTTCCGCCTGGATTCCGGCCAGACGGGCAGCGAAGATTCCGCCCATGGAAGCCATCCGACTTTCCCGGGATATCCGGATTTCCGGACGGGAACAAAAAAGAACCCGCAAAACAGACCGCCTCAGTCAGAAGCTGTTCGGGCTGCCCGCAGGTCTGGCGAACCGGTATTTTTCCAGGGCGAAGAAGCAGTACCGGGCGACGGTGCTGTCCCTGTTTATCAGCATTGTGCTCTTTGTGTCGGCCAGCGCCTATTCCACCTATCTGAAAAAGAGTCTGTTCGATGCGAAGGCGGTGCCGGAATATGACGTGTCGGTCTACGGCGTGCATGATCCAAAGCTTCGGCAGGAAATCGCGTCTGTGGACGGCGTGGAGCAGGCCCTGTATGTGCAGGAATGTTATCCGGATATTCTCTTGAAGCCGGAGCAGATGGATGAAAGCGCCAGGAAAGAGCTCTGGGAAATGGAGAAAGATGAGAACGGCTATCTTCACCTGGACGGAGAACTGCTTGTGCTTTCCGATGAAGACTATGAGAAATGGCTGCTTTCCGCAGGGCTCGCGGTGCCGGAGGAAAAGGACGGACAGATACCGCTGATCATTGGAAATGAGGTCCGGGCCTATCATTCTGCCACAGGCCGTTATCAGACTGTGAAAACCCTGAAATCTGCCGGGGAACCGGTGACGGTTGCTTTTACCGATTATACCGCATGGCAGGAGGCCCAGGAAGAAGCGGACGGAGGTCAGGTGGATCAGGAGCCTTATCAGATTTTTGTCACAGGCTATGCGGCAAAACTGGTAGAAAGCGGTCCCATGAATCTCTTTGCCGGTGATATGGGACTGGGCATGGTAGTGTCAAAAAGCCAGCTTGCATCGATACTCGGAGAAAAACTGGAAAGCTGTCTGCCCCGAGGCTGTGTGTATCTGAAGGCTGCGAACCATCAGAAGGTGGCAGAGGAGCTGAATAAACTGATAGAAACGGTAGATACGGAAGAGTATCTCTATGTAAATGACGCGGCCCAGGAGCTTCGCGGCATGAAGAGCATGCTGATGACTGTCGATATCTTTGCCTATGGCTTCATCGCCCTCATCTCCCTGATTGCGGCGGCCAATGTGTTCAACACCATTTCCACGGGCTTTCTGCTGCGCCGGAGGGAGTTCGCGGTGCTGACCTCCGTAGGCATGACGCCAAAGGAAATGAACCGGATGCTCAGCTACGAATGTGTCCTTTACGGACTGAAAGCGCTGTTTTACGGCCTGCCGGTGTCCCTTCTGGTGACCTGGGTCATCTACCGGGTGGTGGGATCCGGTATGGATACGGAATTCTATGTACCGGCGGCAAGTATCGTGGTTGTGATAGCCAGCGTATTTCTGGTGGTATTTTCCACCATGCTGTATGCGAAAAGCAAGCTCCGGAAGGCTAATATCATAGACAGTATCCGGCAGGAAAGTCTGTAAGGAAATGTCAGATCATAAGTTTTTTAGAAAAGTTTATGGAATCTTCATTGATTCTTCCGGCGTAAAATGCTATTCTTCTTAACATGAAAACGCCGAATGAGAGAGTTTGGCTCTGCGGCTGCGAAGCATGCGTAAGGAGCTGCCGGTGGCAGGTCCTGAAGAAGGACATGCTTCCGCCGCATTTTATTATGACAGGAGATAGCGATGAAAGAAGTCAAGAACAACAAGAAACCATTTATTTTTTATTACACCATCGTGATAGTGATCATGATTCTGTTAAATATGTTTGTCTTCCCGAGGGTTTTGAGCCCTACGGTGAAAGAAGTAGGCTACGACACTTTCCTGACCATGTTGGATAAGAAAGAAATCCAGCAGGTTCAGGTGGAGGATAATCAGATCATCTTTTCCGACAATGCGGATCCGGTAAACTACTATAAGACCGGCGTCTTCAACGACCCGGATCTGGTGAACCGTCTCCAGGACGCGGGCGTAGAATTCGGTACGGAGATCGTGGAGGAGGCCTCCCCCTGGATGTCCCTTCTGGTCTCCATGGTGCCTTTTATCATCATGATTGTCATCGGCCAGATGCTGATGAAGAACCTGAACAAGAAAATGGGCGGCATGATGGGCGGCAACGCCATGACCTTCGGCAAGAGCAACGCCAAGATTTATGTGGAGTCCACCACTGGCATCAAATTCTCCGATGTGGCGGGCGAGGATGAGGCCAAGGAGATTCTGACCGAGATCGTAGACTTCCTGCACAACCCGGCCAAGTATACGGAGATCGGCGCCACTATGCCGAAGGGCGCACTGCTTGTAGGCCCTCCGGGAACCGGTAAAACGTTGCTTGCAAAGGCGGTAGCAGGCGAGGCCAACGTGCCTTTCTTCTCCATTTCCGGTTCAGAATTCGTCGAGATGTTCGTGGGTATGGGCGCGGCCAAGGTCCGGGATCTGTTCCAGCAGGCCAATGAGAAGGCTCCCTGTATCGTTTTCATCGACGAGATTGATACCATCGGTAAGAAGCGTGACGGTGGCGGTATGGGCGGCAACGACGAGCGGGAGCAGACCCTGAACCAGCTGCTGACCGAGATGGACGGCTTTGATGGCCGGAAAGGTGTTATGATTCTGGCGGCGACGAACCGTCCGGATTCCCTGGATCCGGCCCTGCTTCGTCCGGGCCGGTTCGACCGACGGGTTCCGGTAGAACTGCCTGATCTAAAGGGCCGCGAGGATATCCTGAAGGTTCACGCCAAAAAGGTTCATATGAGCGAAAGCGTGGATTTCAATGCCATTGCCCGGGCGGCAGCAGGCGCTTCCGGCGCGGAGTTGGCCAATATCATCAACGAGGCGGCTCTGCGCGCGGTACGCCAGAACCGGAAATTTGTGACCCAGAGTGATCTGGAGGAGAGTGTGGAGGTGGTCATCGCAGGCTACCAGAAGAAGAACAAGGTACTCTCCGATAAGGAGAAGCTGATTGTCTCCTATCATGAGGTAGGACACGCCCTGGTGGCGGCACTTCAGACCCATTCCGCCCCGGTTCACAAGATTACCATTATCCCCCGTACCTCGGGCGCGCTCGGTTACACCATGCAGGTGGAATCCGGCGAGCATAACCTGATGACGAAAGAAGAAATCGAGAACAAGATTGCCACCTTTACCGGCGGCCGGGTGGCCGAGGAGCTGGTATTCCATTCCATCACCACCGGCGCGTCCAATGATATCGAGCAGGCTACGAAGCTGGCGAGAGCCATGATTACCCGTTTTGGTATGAATGACGAGTTCGATATGGTGGCCATGGAGACTGTCAGCAACCAGTATTTGGGCGGCGACACTTCCCTGGCATGCTCACCGGAGACTGCGACATTGATAGATAAAAAGGTGGTAGAAGTCGTGAAGGCCGAGCATGAGAAGGCCAGAAAGCTCCTGAGTGAGAATATGCCGAAGCTCCATGAGATCGCCAAATTCCTGTACGAGAAGGAGACCATCACCGGCGAAGAATTCATGGAAATTCTGAACCGGAAGGAAGCAGCGCCGGCAGAAACTGAGTAAAATTTTATTCGAAACTTATATAATAGGAAGAAATCCGAAACAGGCGTCCGGACAGAAAAATAATTACTGTCCGAACGCCTGTTTTATGCTATAATGGAAAAGTATATGAAAAAGAGTATGAAAACAGGGAGCAAAACAGGACATTATGGCACGAGGCAGAAGAGGAAAAGGAAAAAATCAGGCGAAGAGGTTCCTGCTGGCGGTGATCGCCCTGGTACTGGCGGCAGTCTATCCGGTGCAGGAGCAACTGACAAAGGAGACGGGCGGAGCGGGCGTTTCAGATGGATCCACCCTGGAGGTACATTATCTGGACATCGGACAGGGCGATTGTACCCTGATCCGACAGGGCAGCCACGCTATGCTTATTGACGCAGGCAACAACAGCAAAGGAACCCAGGTACAGGCATACCTGGAAAATCAGGGAATCGATCATCTGGACTATGTTATCGGAACCCATCCGGACGCGGATCACATCGGCGGCCTGGATGTGATTATTTACAAGTTCGACTGCGATGAGGTGTGGATGCCCGATTACAGCAAGGATACCCGGACTTACGATGATGTGATTCAGGCAGTGAAGGCCAAAGATTACCAGATTACCCACCCGAAAGCGGGAGACGAATATGCGTTGGGCGAGGCCCGGGTGACAGTGGTATGTCCGGTAAAAGACAGCTACGGCAGTAACGCCAATGATTATTCCATCGGTGTGCGGGTGCAGTTCGGTGAGAACAGCTTTTTATTTACAGGGGACGCCGAGGAGCATTCCGAGGAAGACATGACAGCCAGCGGGGAGAATCTGAATGCGGACGTTTACAAAGCAGCCCATCATGGCAGCCGTACCGCCAATACGGAGGACTTTTTAAAAGCCGTCGATCCGCAGTATGTGGTCTTCAGCTGCGGTGAGGGGAACACCTACGGACACCCCCATGCGGAGGTTTTAAACCGTCTCCGGGAAATGGGAATTCAAATTTTTCGGACGGATGATCAGGGTACTATAGTGGCCGTGTCAGACGGACAAACGATCGTGTTCAACGCATCCCCGTCGGATAACTGGACGCCGGGAGAACCGAAAGGAAAGTAGAGGAAGAGGCAATGGAACAGATAGAAGATAAGAAACAATTCGCGGTGCTGATCGATTCAGATAATATCAGCGCAAAGTACGCGGCAAGCATTTTTAATGAGATTGAGAACTACGGATACGCGTCCTTCCGGCGGATTTACGGCAACTGGTCCGGTAAGTCCAATGGGTGGAAGGAGCAGGTGCTTCTGGAGAATTCCATCACGCCGGTCCAGCAGTTTTCCTATACCACAGGCAAAAACTCCACCGACATGGCCATGGTCATCGACGCCATGGATATCCTGTATTCGGGCAAGGTGGACGGCTTCTGCCTGGTGACCAGCGACAGTGATTTTACCCGTCTGGCCATGCGCCTTCGGGAGGAAAATATGTACGTCATCGGTATGGGGGAATCCAAGACGCCCATGGCCCTGACCAAGGCCTGCAATAAATTTATTCACCTGAATCTCATCAATAAGCAAGTGGGTGACGTGGAGACAATGTCCGCCATAAGCGGACAAAAGAAGGGAAGCAAGGCGGCAGAGGAGGAGCATACCAGTGCGGTGACGCCTCTTTCACAGATTGAGGACGCTATGATCTCCATCATCAACGACAATGAGAACAAGGGCAAAATTACGTATCTGGGCGAGCTGGGCAGCCGTCTGAACGATCGGTTTACGGATTTTGACGTACGTAATTACGGTTACACGAAACTGATGGTATTCCTGAAAGATACCTGCCCGAGGCTGTTCCTCTATCAGCTGGATTCGGCCTGGGCGGTGGGCCTGAACGATCAGTTAGACCGGGAAAAGCTGGAACAGGAGATTCGGGTATTCATTCAGAAAAACGGCGGGCAGGTGGACAATCTGTCCCTGATTTACGAGGAGATTCACAAAAAGCACAGTTCCTTTGATATCAAGGATTATGGTTACAGCCGCCTGTCCAGCTTCCTGCGCAGCATCCGTTCCCTTTCGGTCAGCGGCAACAGCGTCAGTATCCGGGAGAAAAAATAGCGGCAAATATCCGGAAAATAAAACAGCTGGAAAAAGCGCTTGACAAAATGAATTTTGCGGGGGTAAGATAGATGGCAAGTAATTAGCGGGTGACCGTAGGATTACGGAGGATATCAAAAGGAGGAAACTATTATGAAAAAGGTATTAAGCTTAGTTCTGGCTGGTTCCATGGTCCTTTCCCTCGCAGCATGCGGCGGATCCAAGGATACCGCAAGCACAACAGACAGCTCCGCAGCTTCTTCTGCTGAGGCGTCAGGAAGCGACACATTTAAGATCGGCGCTACCGGCCCGATTACCGGCGGCGCTGCTATCTACGGAAATGCTGTAAAGAACGGTATTCAGATCGCAGTTGACGAGATCAACGAGGCATGCGGAATCAACGGATATCAGATCGACTATAACTTCCAGGATGACGAGCATGACGCAGAGAAGGCTGTCAACGCTTACAACAACCTGAAAGACTGGGGCATGCAGGTTCTCATCGGAACCACCACCAGTGCTCCGTGTATCGCAGTTGTTGAGAAGACTCATGCAGACAACATGTTCCAGATTACACCGTCCGGAACAGCAGTAGAGTGCGTACAGTATGACAACGCATATCGTATGTGCTTCTCTGACCCGACACAGGGTACCGAGTCCGCAAAGTACATCGGCGAGAACGGAATGGCACAGAAGGTAGCTGTTATCTACGACAGCTCTGACGTATATTCCACAGGTATCTATGAGGCGTTCGCTGCAGAGGCAGAGAACCAGCCGTTCGATATTGTATCTGTAGAGGCTTTTACAGCTGACGCGAAGACAGACTTCTCCGTACAGGTTCAGAAGTCCAAGGACGCAGGTGCAGACCTGCTGTTCATGCCGTTCTACTACACAGAGGCTTCTCTGGTACTGGCAGAGTGCAACAAGCAGGGCTATGAGCCGACCTTCTTCGGCTGCGACGGTATGGACGGAATCCTGGGCGTGGAGAACTTCGACACCGCTCTGGCAGAGGGTCTGACTTTCCTGGCTCCGTTCGTAGCAAAGTCTGAGGATGAGCAGGTACAGAGCTTCGTATCCAAGTACGAGGCAGATTACGGCGAGACTCCGAACCAGTTCGCGGCAGACGCTTATGACTGCGTATACGTAGTAAAGGCTGCTATCGAGGCAGCAGGCGCTACACCGGATATGAGCGTATCCGATCTGTGCGACGCGATGAAAGAGGCTATGGCTTCCGTATCCTACAGCGGTATCACCGGCAAGGATATCACCTGGGGCGAGGATGGCGAGCCGAACAAGGCTCCGCTGGTAGTTAAGGTTGTAGACGGAGAGTACACAGAACTGTAAGCTCAGGCAAAGATTCACAGACGCTGTTCCGCAAGGCGTTTTACTGTGAACGCAGTGAACAGGAAAACAACCCAACGAGGGGATTCTTCACAGGGATCCTCTCGTTTTCGCTTTTTCTGTCTGAGGTCAGAAAAGGCAGCCGACACGCAAAAGTTTTTGGAAATACGCCGTGTTAGCACAATAAAGTGTTGTATGAGCAGATCTTCTATGCTATAATAGAACGCAAAACTCGTCAACAGACAAAAAGAAGAGGTGTTATGTATGATAGGATTCATATCCTACCTGGTGAATGGAATCAGTCTGGGAAGCGTATACGCGCTGATCGCGCTGGGCTACACTATGGTATATGGAATTGCGAAGATGCTGAACTTCGCGCATGGAGATGTAATTATGATCGGCGCTTACGTGGCGTTTACCGCAATCAGCGGTATGGGAATGCCGCCGGTAGTGGGCGTCCTGCTTTCCGTTGTGGCATGTACAGTCCTGGGCGTTCTGATTGAGCGGATTGCCTATAAGCCACTGAGAAAGGCTTCCAAGCTGGCCGTGCTGATTACCGCCATCGGTGTCAGCTACTTCCTGCAGAACGTAGCACTTCTGATTTACGGAGCAAATACCAAGTCCTTCACTTCGGTCGTGACCATCCCGGCTCTGAAGCTGATGGACGGCAAGCTGGTGATCTCCGGCGAAACCATTGTGACTGTAGTGGCCTGCCTGATCATCATGGCCGGACTGATGACCTTTATGAAATATTCCAAATCCGGCCGCGCCATGCTGGCCGTATCCGAGGACAGCGGCGCAGCCCAGCTCATGGGCGTCAATGTCAACGCGACCATTGCCCTGACCTTCGCCATTGGTTCCGCCCTGGCGGCCATCGCGGGCGTACTGATGTGCTCCTCCTATCCGGCCCTGACCCCGTACACCGGCTCCATGCCTGGTATCAAGGCCTTCGTGGCAGCGGTATTCGGCGGTATCGGATCCATTCCGGGAGCCTTCATCGGAGGCATTCTGTTGGGCGTCATCGAGATCTTAAGCAAGGCTTATATTTCTTCCCAGCTGGCAGACGCCATTGTGTTCGCGGTATTGATTATCGTACTGCTTGTGAAGCCTACCGGACTTCTGGGTAAGCAGATTCAGGAGAAAGTGTAGGTGAAGAAGATGAAGAAAATAAACAAACAGCTCCGCAGCAATCTGATTACATATGGAATCGTCGTTGCAGCATATATTATCGTTACCCTTTGTATGCAGGCAGGAATGATTTCCAGTCTTTTACAGGGGCTTCTGGTTCCCCTGTGCGTATACGTGATTCTGGCCATCTCCCTGAACCTGACCGTAGGTATCCTGGGAGAGCTGAGTCTGGGACACGCGGGCTTCATGTGCGCCGGAGCCTTTTCCGGAGCGCTGTTTTCCAAGATCACGGCTGACATGATTCACCCGGCGGGGCTTCGGTTCTTCCTGGCACTTCTGGTGGGAACTGCAGTAGCCGCGCTGTTCGGCTTCCTGATCGGTATTCCGGTACTTCGTCTGAAGGGCGACTACCTGGCCATCGTAACCCTGGCCTTCGGCGAGATCATTAAAAATGTGGTCAACGTCGTATTCCTAGGTCGCGACAGCGCAGGCTTCCACGTATCCACCAAGGACAGCATGTCCTTA
>USDU01000007.1 GCA_900553635.1 uncultured Lachnospiraceae bacterium
TCCGTAAGAAAATGACTGCATTTCCACGTAGGTGGCCCAGCCTTCCACGAAGCCGCCAAAATAGAAGAAGCTGCGGACCGGATGCTGCGGAGAGGTCTGCTCGGAAAGTGTCTGGTAGAGATGGCCGGGGAAGCCTTCGTGGGCCAGGGTGGTGAAAAGGGTCAGCGGGTCATAGTCAGCAGCAGGATTGATGTAGATGACATGGTCCCGCATGGCGTCCAGGGGCGGCGTCAGGTAGAAGGCAGGGCTCGTATGTTCCTGCAGGGACGGGGAGACAGACTTGACGGAAATGGGAATGGAGGAGGCGGAACTGTCGGTATCCGCGCCAGTATGGGCATTTGCGTCGGCAGCAGGAAAATCAGCCAGCATCCGGGCTTGCAGCTCTGCGAGAATCTGCTCCGGTTCCCGGGCCGTGGTGGTGCGGGGAACATCTGTCAGCAGCTCCGGACGGTTTTTGACCAGCTCGGCCATTTGACGCACATCGCTCAGGAGCTGGTGGTCGATGAGATCGCGGATTTCGGACAGGGTGCGATCAGAGCCGATGATGGCGTCTGTGAGAGCCTGATAGTAGGAGCGGCCTTCCGGGTAGTGGGCCAGGCCGTAGGGGTTGGCGCCGGAGCCTTTCAGGGAAGAAAGGGTTTCGATGAGGTGGGCGTAGGCAGGGAAAACGTGTGCTTCGAGCATCTGCTGGTTAAGATTTACATAATATGAGAACTGGCGGTCAGAAAGATGGATCTTCTGAGAAAGTTCCGTAAGACGTTCGGAGAAGCTGGCTGCCAAAAAATGTTTGATGACTGCCTCGGAGCCTTCCTCAGGTGTGCCGAGGATCTCATTGGAACTTTGGACAGAGTCAATATCGGTGGCGGCTATGTTTTCAGGCTTGTTCTGATTTATATTACTTTGATTGGTGTTGTTGAATTGTGTCCCATTTAGAAAGTCCCGGCATCCCGCAATCACTGCGTCGACACTTTCATCCGTCATAAAAAGTCCAGCCTGGACCTTCTCCTTTTCATACGCGCATAATTCCTCAAAATACGCGTCCGTCTTCGCCAACAGACGCAGATAAATATCCACATCCTCCTCCGAAGCAAAGGCATATTCCGCCAGCAGCACTGGAAGCTGCACCTGCACGCCCAGCAGCGGGCTGAACACTTCTTCATAATATGGAAAACGAAGCAACGCAAGCTCCCGGGGAATCTGCGTGTTCAGAATGTCCCATTCCAGTCGGTTGACATAAGAAAGCTCGCTTCGCGGAAATTCTGACAGGGCAGCGAATGCATTTTCCAGGGCGGCAGCTGATTGGGCTTTGGACTCCTCCGAGTAAGAGCCATAGGAAATCGGAAACTTACGAATCCCGTAAGCCACCGGATCAGCCAACGTATAATGAAGCGTCAGCGTGCTGCCGGTGACAGATTCCCGGAAGAGGCCGTTGGTGAAGGCTTCGAAGGCCTCATCGGCGGAAGTAGTGTCCGTACCGGGCAGACAGGAGCGGGAGAGAAGCAGAGCCGTCGTTAAAAAAGCAGAGAGAAAAAGAACAAAGAGGAAGGATTTTTTCATGGAAAACCACCGGAATAACTCTTGGTGTAGTTTATGAGAAGAATGGGGAAAAAAGAAATTGTTACGTGCAAAAAGACCGCATACCGAACTTTCACATCCGATATGCGGCCTTTCCAAATTTATTCCACTGTTCTAAATTATGCCTCTGCGGTTTCAGCCTCAGCGTCCGCATCATCTGCTACGGCATTGTGTACCTCCAGTACGGTAGCAACGGTAGCTTCCGGGGAAGTATGCAGGTCGATGGCCGGATTCTTGGCGATATCCAGATCCTTTACCTTCAGTGTCTCGCCGACCTTCATGCGGCTGACATCAACCTTGATCTTGTCAACCAGATCTGCGGGCAGTGCCTTGTAGGTAACTTCCTGAAGCATCTGCTGTACCACGCCGGCCTGTACGTCGTCCTGACCAAGCAGGATAACCTCAGCTACGGAATGAACCTTCTCATTGCTTACCAGTGCCTGAAAATCAATCTCCAGAAGCTGTCCTCTTAAGGAATCGTAATCAATTTCCTTAATCAGCGCGTCGTAGGTTTCGCCTGCAACCTCCAGCATAACCTGGCTTCCTTTTCCTTCGGATTTTAAGATTTTCTCAGCGTCTGCCTTGGTAATCTGAAGGGGAATGGATTCTTTCATCTCGCGACCGTAGATATTGCCGGTAACATAACCTTCACGTCTAAGTTTCTTGGCTTTCGTCAACATGTCTCTTTTTTCAGCTTTTAAAGTATTCATTTATCTTTTCCTCCAAAATCTGAATCGCTTAGCAGCCTTCCACTTTGTGTAACAAACAGGTATTGTTAAGTGGTTCTATATTTAATTTACGGTGATTATTATAGCACTGATTTTTCAAAGTTAAAGAGTAAATTTGAACAAAAATGAGTATCGAAATTCGATAAAAAACTGAAAATTTTAAGAGGGGCGAGAGAGGACCCTGTGGCAGAAACTTGACAAAAAAATCAGACTGTGTTACGCTACTTTTATATGAGCAAAATGCAAACGCTACGAAGAAAAGAGTAAGCTGTATGCGTCTTTTACAGAGAATTCCCGGTGCTGAGAGGGATGAAGACAAAAGAGCTGAAGATGGTTTCTGAGCGGCACGGATGAACGTAAGGTTATTTTCGATAAAGGGATTTCCTATGGGAAATGGTTTTGCGATAAGCCGTGATGGGTGCGCCCGTTACAGCGTCAGGGTATGCAGGTACCCGCAGAGGTCTGTCTCGTGAGGGACAGGCGAACAGAAGTGGTAACACGGGAATCATCCCCGTCTTCTTTAAGATTTAAGGAAGACGGGGTTTTTTGATCTTTCGTTTGCAGAGAAAGAGAGGTAAAAAATGGAAAAGAAAAAGTTTTACATGACCACGGCCATTGCCTACACATCCGGCAAGCCCCACATCGGCAACACCTATGAGATCGTACTGGCGGACGCCATTGCCCGTTTCCGCAGACTCCAGGGCTACGACGTATTTTTCCAGACCGGAACCGACGAGCACGGCCAGAAGATTGAGCTGAAGGCTGAGGAGGCAGGCGTTACTCCGAAGGAATTCGTGGACAATGTGTCCGGTGAGATTAAGCGGATCTGGGATCTGATGAACACTTCCTATGATAAATTCATCCGCACCACCGATGATTACCATGAGAAGCAGGTACAGAAGATTTTCAAGAAGCTGTATGACCAGGGCGATATCTACAAAGGTGCTTACGAGGGCATGTACTGTACTCCCTGCGAGTCCTTCTGGACCCAGTCCCAGCTGGTGGACGGCAAGTGTCCGGATTGTGGCCGCGAGGTGCAGCCGGCCAAGGAAGAGGCTTATTTCTTCCGTATGAGCAAATACGCTGACCGTCTGATTGACCATATCAACAAGCATCCGGAATTCATTCAGCCGGTTTCCAGAAAGAATGAGATGATGAACAACTTCCTGCTTCCGGGACTGCAGGATCTCTGCGTATCCCGTACCTCTTTCAAATGGGGCATCCCGGTAGACTTCGACCCGAAGCACGTGGTATACGTATGGCTGGACGCGCTGACCAACTATATCACCGGCATCGGCTACGAGTGCGACGGAGAGTCCAGCGACCTGTTCAAGAAGGAGTGGCCGGCGGATTTGCATCTGATCGGAAAAGATATTATCCGTTTCCATACGATCTATTGGCCCATTTTCCTGATGGCGCTGGATCTGCCGCTGCCGAAGCAGGTATTCGGTCATCCGTGGCTGCTGCAGGGCGACGGCAAGATGAGCAAGTCCAAGGGAAATGTACTCTACGCAGACGATCTGGTAGATATGTTCGGCGTGGACGCGGTGCGTTACTTCGTACTGCATGAGATGCCCTTCGACAACGACGGCGTGATTACCTGGGAGCTGATGGTGGAGCGTATGAACTCCGACCTGGCCAACACCCTGGGCAATCTGGTAAACCGTACCGTATCCATGTCCAACAAGTACTTTGACGGCGTAGTCAATAACACAGGTGTGCTGGAGCCGGTAGACCGGGAGCTTCGCGAAGCTGCTGTCAGTGCGGCAGAGAAGGCTTCCGCGAAAATGGACGATCTGCGCGTGGCAGACGCCATCACCGAGATCTTCAACTTGTTCAAGCGCTGCAACAAATACATCGACGAGACCATGCCCTGGGCCCTGGCTAAGGACGAGAGCAAGAAGGAACGTCTGGCGACCGTACTCTACAATCTGGTAGAGAGCATCAGCATTGGCGCAAGCCTCTTAGAGCCGTTTATGCCGGAGACTGCCGATAAGATTCTGGCACAGCTGGGCGCGAGAAAGCGTTCCCTGGAGGTTATGAACATGTTCGGTCTCTATCAGTCCGGCAATAAGGTAACCGACAAGCCGGAGATTCTGTTCGCGAGACTGGACGTGAAAGAGGTTCTGGAGAAGGTTGAGGCTAAGAAGGCTGCGGACGCGGCAGAGCAGGATCAGCCGGAAGAGGCAAAAGAGGAGGCTGCAGACGTCATCGACATCGAGCCGAAGGCAGAGATTACCTTTGACGATTTCGCGAAGCTGCAGTTCCAAGTGGGTGAAATCATTGCCTGCGAGGCCGTGAAGAAGTCCAAAAAGCTTCTGTGCTCCCAGGTCCGCATCGGAAGCCAGGTAAAGCAGATCGTATCCGGCATTAAGTCTCATTACACACCGGAGGAAATGGTCGGTAAGAAGGTCATGGTAGTCGTGAACCTGAAGCCGGCGAAGCTGGCAGGGATCCTGTCTGAAGGTATGCTGCTGTGCGCCGAGGACGCAGAGGGCAACCTGGCGCTGATGACGCCGGAGAAGGATATGCCGGCAGGAGCGGAGATCTGCTAGGTATAAGAAAGAACTGGATATAAAATACAGAAAAAAGCAGTATTCGGATCAAAATCCGGATGCTGCTTTTTAGATCTCATGTTTCGAAACAATATAAAAAGAAACAAAAAAAGTTTTTTTCGAAAGTAATTTATATTTCTATTGACAAGCGTGAAGATGATCTATATAATGATAAATATAAAATATAACAAAACAAATTCAATTTGGAGAAAAAATATGTGCAAAAAGTACAGGATTGGAATTGATGCAGGTGGAACCAAAGTAGCATACGGTTTGTTTGATGCGGACGGGCAGCTCCTGGATCGGATGCAGCATCCGTCGGATATCAATGCAGACGGCCCGGCCTTCAGCGACCGGATGATTGAGACCATCCGTGAGATCGAGAAGAAGCATAACCTGAAGAACGAGGATTTGCAGGGAATCGGAATCTGCATGCCATCCTATATTCTTTTTGATACCGGTTACGTCTATCTGACCTCGGCGCTGACGAATATTCGCGATTTTCCCATGAAGGAATATCTGCAGGAGCGTCTGCCGGGTGTAAAGATTGTACTGGATAACGACAGCAATGCCGCAGCCCTGGCAGAGTACCGCAAGGGAGCCGGACGGGGAAGCCGCCATATGATCTATATGGCCACCAGCACCGGAATCGGAAGCGGCATTATTATAGATGGAAAGCTGTTCCGCGGAAGCTACGGCTGGGCTGGAGAGTGCGGACACATGCTGGCGACGCCGGACGAGGGCATCATGTGCGGATGCCGGAACAGGGGCTGCTTCATGTCCCACGCCAGCGGACGCTACGTGCCGAAGCATCTGAAAATCAAGATGCTGGAGGGCAGGGAAACTTCCATGGTGGACAAGGAAGATTTAAGCTGTGAGGATCTGCTGGCAGCTTACAACGAGGGTGACGAGCTGGCCATCGAAATGGTGGAGCAGATGGCGCACTACATTGCGGTCTGTGCGTACAACTGCTTCATGATGCTGAATATCAACGTATTCGTATTCGGCGGCGGCCTGACCCATTTTGGCGACGCTCTGTTCGGCAGAGTGAGAAAGGAATTTGACCGTTACAATCAAATTCCCCTTCCGGTAGAATTCCGGTTCGCGGAATTGAAGAAAGATTTCGGTATCGTGGGAGCATCCGAGCTGGTGCTTGACTGATAAGGAGAGAGGGCATGCGGATATTTACGGGAGGCTATACGGAGCCGATTTTGATGGGATCGGGCGAGATGGTAGAAGGAAGATGCAAGGGTATCGCCTGCTATGATTTCGATGAACAGACCGGGAAGCTGGCCTATCGGACAGTGACTGGTGACATTCAGAATCCTTCTTACGTACTGGCAGACGTAGAGGGCGCGTATCTGTACTGTGTCAATGAGCTGAAGGACTGGAATGGCATTGACGGTTCTACTGTTTCCGCTTTTGCCATTGACAGGGAGACGGGAGCGCTTCAGCGGATTAACCAGCAGTTTACCTGCGGGGCGGATGCCTGTCACCTGAGTTTTTCTCCAGATAAAAAGTACCTTCTGGTATCTAATTATTCCGGTGGCAGCCTAGCCGTGTACCGGATCCGGGAGGATCACGGACTGGAACCGGCGACCTGTATCCTGAGGCACCAGGGCCGGGGCGCGAACCCGGAGCGACAGGAAGGTCCCCATATCCATCAGACTGTGATGGCGCCGGACGGACAGCATGTCTATGTGTCGGATCTGGGACAGGACGTATTTGCCTGCTACCGGGCGGACTGGGAAAAGGGATGGCTGCTTCCGGAGAAAGAGAAGAACATCTACGGTATCCCGGGACAGGGAACGAGACATGGCGCTTTCGATGTAAATGGAACACATTTCTATGTGATGACAGAACTGACCTGTGAGGTCAATGTCTATCAGTATAAAGCCGGACAGGCAGAGCTGATGCAGACCATATCCGCGTTTGCGGATCCGGCGCAGCAGACGGAAGGCTGCCTTGGCGCGGGTATCCAGATTCATCCCAGTGGGAAATGGGTCTATGGCACGGTACGCGGTACAAACCATATCGCGGTATTCCGGGTGGAAGCGGATGGACGCCTGACACTGACAGAGACGAAGCTAAGCGGCGGTGAAATTCCCCGGGAGTTTATTTTGTCCCCGGACGGCAGGTATCTGCTGGCGGCAAATCAGGATACCGACAATATTTGCGTATTCGCAATAGATGAGCATACAGGTGGTCTTAAGGAGGTCTGGAACCAGGAAAATGTCTACTGTGTCACCTGTATCAGCTTCTGATGAACGAAGCAGATTGTGCACCTTACAGCTCAGAACGGGAGTTGTGGGAGACAGAGGTAAAAACTATAATAGAGACAAATAAAGGACGGCGAAGCAACAACGATAATTTACAGGCAGAAGGCCTGTCGGTTATAGAAAAAACACAAAAAAGTAACAGGAGGAAACAACATGAAAAAGAAGGGATTAGCACTCTTACTGGCAGCGACCATGATCTGTGGTCTGGCAGCATGCGGAAAGTCTGGCGGGGAGACCAAGACTGACGCAGCAGCAGACACAGCGCAGACCGAGGACACCGGCGACACAGCAGCGGCTTCCGGCGACGGCATTACTGTAGGCTGGATTGTACAGGATATGGCGAATGAGTCTCAGTCTTATTCCTGCCGTATCGCAGAAGAGAAAGCGAAAGAGCTGGGAATCAACCTGACCTCTTACGATCAGGCTGGCGACGCTCAGAAGGCTACTGACGCTATCAGCACCTGTATCGCACAGGGTGTAGATGCTATCATTATCAACCCGGCAGATCCGCAGGCGGTTGTACCGGCTCTGATGGAAGCGAAAGAAGCTGGTATCGTAGTAGGACTTTTCTCTTCTGACCTGGCGGCAGAGAGCCAGCAGTACAGAGATTTCTTCTGCGGAACCAATGATACCATGGCAGGCGAGCAGGCGGCTCAGGCGATTATCGACGCATTCCCGGACGGCTGTAATGTAGTAGAGATCGGTGGACAGTCCGGACATGACGCGCAGGTTAAGAGAAGCGACGGCTTCAAGGCTGGTCTGGAAGGCTCCAACATCACGGTTCTGGATTCCAAGAACTGCGATCAGTGGGCAACCGAGGACAGTATGGCTATCATGGAAGACTTCATCGTAAAATACGGCGATAAGATCGACGCGGTATTCTGTCACTGGGACAACGGCGCTACCGGCGTTATCAACGCGCTTGAAAACGCGAACATGGACGGCGTATATATCGTAGCAGTAGACGGATGCTCCGCAGGTTACGATCATGTTAAGGACGGCACCCAGGCTGTATGCATCGGCCAGTCCTTCACCAACATGGTAGCTCAGTCTCTGGATTGCGCACAGAAGGCAGTTGCAGGCGAGAGCTTCGAAGAAATCAACTGGATCCCGCTTGACACCGTTACATCTGAAAACGTAGACAGCTTACCCTATCCGGAGTGGTAAAAAAGAGAGAGTAACACAGAAGTGATTAGCTTGCTCTGGTATCTGCCAGAGCAAGCTTTTCTTAAAAATGGAGATAGTTAAAGGAGATTTTTCTAAAAGGAGATATATCAGTGGAACAGAAAAAAGATTTGATATTGAAGGTCAGCGGCGTAACGAAACGATTTCCGGGTGTTCTGGCGCTGAATAAAGTATCTTTGGAAATTCCCAAGGGCGTGGTATATGGAATTGTTGGAGAAAATGGAGCAGGAAAATCTACACTGATGAAGATTCTGTCCGGCGTCTATGAAAAGGACGAGGGTACGATTGAGTTTGATGGGGAGATCATTGAGCATACCACACCGATTCAGGCGCTGCGCAGGGGCTTGAGCATCATTTACCAGGAGTTCAATCTGGTCAATACGATGACTGTGGGTGAAAATATTTTTCTCGGAAGATTTTCGGAAAATCATGGGATGAAGGGTACCCATCAGAAGGCCCGCGAGCTTCTGGACAGCATCGGCAGCAAGATTGACACCTATACGCTGGTGGGGGATTTAAGCGCTTCCGAAATGCAGATGGTAGAGATTACCAAGGCTCTTTCCTTTGATTCGAAGCTGATCATCATGGATGAACCCAGCAGCAGTCTGACCACAGAGGAGCTGAAGAAGCTGGGCGAGATCATTTTCCAGTTGAGAAATAAGGGCATTTCTATCATCTATATCAGCCACAAGCTGGATGAGATTTTTGAATACTGCAATATTGTCACCATTATGCGTGACGGTAATGTCATTGACACCAAACCTATCGAGGAACTGACCAGAAGCGAGATGATTGCCAAGATGGTAGGCCGTACCATCGAAAATGAGTACCCGCCCCGGGCACATTTCGTGGGAGAACCTCTTCTGGAGGTGAAAAACCTCAACACAAGTAAGCTGCACGACATCAACTTTACCCTGCACAAAGGCGAGATCCTGGGTCTGGTAGGCCTGGTGGGAGCCGGAAGAACCGAGATCATCCGGGCCATCTATGGAGCGGATAAGGTCAAGAGCAAGGAGCTCATCATGGAAGGAAAACCTGTGACCGTATCGAGCCCCAGAGACGCGAAAGCGCTGGGCATGGGACTGGTTCCCGAGGACCGGAAGCAGGAGGGCCTGATTTTACGCTTTTCCGTAGGTGAAAATATCACCATGGCGGCCCTGAGCGAGATTGCGAAAAAGGGTGTGCTGAACCGTAAGAAAGAGAAGGAAATCGAGAAGCGTCAGATTGAAAACCTTCTGATCAAGACGCCGAGCGCGGCTGCCAAGGTGCTGAATCTGTCCGGTGGAAACCAGCAGAAATGCGTCGTGGGAAGATGGCTGGAGCTGAATCCCAAGGTATTGATTCTGGACGAGCCGACCAGAGGCATCGACGTAGGAGCAAAGTATGAGATTTATGTGCTGATGAACAAGATCGTGGAGCAGGGAGGAGCCATCATTATGATTTCCTCTGAGCTTCCGGAAGTTCTGAGCATGAGCAACCGCGTACTGACAGTCTGCGACGGCCGGATTACCGGAGAATTCTCTCCGGAGGAAGTAGATCCGAGCGAGATCATGGACAGGGCCATCGGATAAGGGAAGAGGTAATAGAATGGGAAAATCAATCGACGTAAAAAAATTCTTGTTACACAATCTTGTGTTGCTGGGCATCGTGGTACTGTGCGTGGTAACGGCGATTGTGGAGCCTTTATTTCTGACACAGAATAACTTTACCAATATTTTGAGACAGTTCGGTCCCTTAAGCTTTGTGGCGCTGGGTATGACCTACGTGATCATCGGCGGCTTTCTGGACCTGTCTGTGGTAGGTATCATTTCACTGGTAGGCGTGGTGACGCTGTCCCTGATTGACCCGTTGGGTCAGGTGGGCGCACTGCTCTGCGGCCTGCTTCTGGGAACCTTCTTAGGTTTCCTGAACGGCGTGATCCTGGTGGGCTTTGGCGCCCGGATCCAGGCGGAGGTTTTGTTCATCACCTATGGAATGAGCTCGATCTTCGGGGCTATTGCGCTGATTTATACCAATTCCGAGACGGAGCATATGTCCCGCCTGTCCAATCCCTACACCATTTTCACTTGGATTGGAAAGGGAAAAGTGGGTCCCCTGGCGGTATCCATGATTCTCTTTGTCATTTCACTGGTGGCGGTGGAGTGGTTCTACCGTAAGACTCTCTGGGGCCGACAGATCGCGCTGATGGGCGGCAATAAGATTGCGGCGACGCTTTGTGGTTACAATATGAAGCGCACCATGGTTCTGGTATATACCATCTGCGGCCTGTTCGCAGGCATGGGTTCGATTGTTCTGATTTCACGTGTTACGACCGCGTCTCCGGTGGCCGGAGCAGGCTATGAGACGGACGCCATCATGTCCGTAGTCGTAGGCGGTACGGCGCTGGCCGGAGGAACCGGAAGCGGCATCCGGACCGTGCTCGGAGTACTGTTAATTATCTTGTTATCCAACTGTATGAATATGCTGGGCGTGTCTACTTATCTGCAGACCATCATGAAGGGTCTCGTTCTTGTCATCGCTATCTGGCTGGATAATCGTAAAGAACAACAGATTCATTAAGGAGGGCAGAAGATGGATACCAAGCGTGTTTTCATAAAAGCAAAACAAGTTTTACTGAAGCAGAAAGCAGTATTGGCGATTCTGGCAATGCTGATTCTAATGTTGTTTTTCAACACACAGTTTTACAGTGTATACAACTGGATGAACGTATTCCGTTCCGCGACGGTACAGGGAATCATTGCCATGGGCGTGACTATGACCGTGCTCTGCGCGGCCTGCGATCTGTCGGTGGGTGGAATCATGTGTCTGTCCGGTGTTATTACGGTTCTGATGATCAATTCCGGTATGCCCATCGCGATAGCCTGCCTCTGCGCATTGCTGGCCGGAGCGGCTGTGGGTCTGGTCAATGGGTTCCTGGTAGTACATCAGAGAACTGAGCCCTTTATCATTACTCTGGGTATGGGAACCCTGCTGAAGGGTATCTGCCAGCAGCTGACGGACGCGCACCCGATTGCCTGCACCAATATGGAATTCATGAAGATTTCCAACACCAAGATTTTCGGACAGATTCCGATTCTGGTGCTGTATATGGCGGTCATTCTGGTGATTTTTTTCTGCGTGCTGCGGTTTACGACCTACGGAAGAAACTGCTATGCCATCGGAGGCAATTATGATGTGGCGAAATATTCCGGTATCAATACGGTGATGATCAAGTGGTCCACTTTTGTAATCTCCGGCGTGATGGCGGCGCTGGCGGGCATTCTTCTGTCCTCCAGAATGAACTCTGCGTCCTCCGTGTACGGAGACAATACCGGTATGCTGGTCAACTGCGGCGTCGTAATCGGCGGAACCTCCTTCGCGGGTGGTATCGGCGGTGTGGTACAGAGCTTTATAGGAGTGTTCGTTTTGCAGTTGATGTCTAACTGTATGGACTGTCTGGGAATCGGAGCCTATGTGCAGCAGCTTCTGCAGGGTATCATTATTGTACTGATTCTGGGATTTGACTGCTTCGGCCGTCTGAGAAAGCGGGAGCATGTATAAGTAAAGGAGAGACAGACTATGAGCGTGACAGTGAAAGCATTTGACAAACTTCGGGACGGACGGATCGCGAACCTGTACACCATTGAGAATCAGAAGGGGATGCAGGCCGTATTGACGGATTTCGGAGCCGTTCTGGTGAAGCTTCTGGTGCTGGATCAGGACGGAAAGCTGAGAGATGTGGTGCTGGGTTATGACGAACTGGAAAAATACGAGGATAATTTTGATATGCTGGGAACGACGGTGGGCCGCAATGTGAACCGGATCGAGAAGGGTCGTTTTACCATCGACGGCGTGGAGTATCAGCTGGAAATCAATGAGAATGATAATAACATTCACAGCAGTATGACCCATGGTTTTCACAAGGTGCTCTGGGAGGCGGAAAGCTTCTCGGATGACAGCGTATCCTTTACCTATCACAGCCCCGACATGGAAAACGGATTCCCGGGCAATCTGGATATCTCGCTGACCTATACGCTGACGGATACAGGCGCTCTGATTCTGTCCTATTATGGAACCACAGATAAAAAGACACTGGTAAATCTTACCAATCACTCTTATTTTAACCTGTCTGGCTATGAGACGGGCAATATTTTGGATACCATCGTGTGGATCAACGCGGAGCAGTTTACACCGGTGCGGAAGGGAACCATTCCCACCGGGGAAATCCGCGATGTGGCTGGTACGCCCATGGATTTTCGGAAGCCCAGGGCCATCGGGCAGGAGATTCACGCCGATGACGAGCAGCTGAAGCTGGTCTATGGCTACGATCACAATTTCGTTCTGAAAGGTTTCGGAAAGGGACTCCGCAAAGCCGCGACAGCCGAGAGTCCCAAGTCGGGCATTCGGATGACCGTGTATACAGATCTGCCGGGCCTGCAGTTTTACGCAGGCAATACCACCCGGAACATCATAGGAAAGGGCGGTGTGCTGATTACGAAAAACAGCGGCTTCTGTATGGAAAGCCACTATTACGCCAACAGCATCAACACTCCGAATTTCCCGCAGCCCATTCTGGATAAGGGCGGGCTGTATAAGACGACGACTATCTATCAGTTTACATAATGAAAACATAAAAGAAGGAGGAGTCTATGGTCATGAAAAAACAGGTAAAAATTGTAACAATTGGTGGAGGCAGCAGTTACACGCCCGAGCTGATCGAGGGGTTCATCAGGCGCTATGAAGAGCTTCCCATCGGGGAAATGTGGCTGGTGGATGTGGAGCGCGGTAAAGAAAAGCTGCGTATCGTATCGGAACTGGCACAGAGAATGTGGGATGCTTCGCCCTATCAGGTAAAGGTGCATACGACGCTGGATCGCCGGGAAGCGCTTCCGGGGGCGGATTTTGTGACCACACAGTTCCGGGTGGGGCTTCTGGAGGCTCGGATTAAGGATGAGCGTATCCCGGATCTGCACGGAATGCTGGGGCAGGAGACCAACGGCGCAGGCGGTATCTTCAAGGCCTTCCGGACTATTCCGGTTATCGGACAGATTATCGACGATATGCGGGAGCTGTGTCCGGATGCCTGGCTGATCAATTTTACGAATCCCAGCGGTATGGTGACTGAGGCGGCCATCAAAAAATTTGGCTGGAAGAAGACCATCGGTCTGTGTAACGTGCCGACCATCGCGCAGATGCGGGAGCCGGGCAATATCGGCGAGACTGAAGAGGAGCTGACTTATCAGTTCGCCGGACTGAATCATTTCCACTGGCATAAAGTGACAAACCGCGACGGCGAGGATGTGACAGCGGAGGTTCTGAAGCATGTCAATGAGAAGAACGGCGGTACGCCGGTGAATATCTATCAGGAGCCGTTCCCGGAGGAACTGCTGGATTCCATGAAAATGGTTCCCTGCGGTTATCACAGATATTATTTTATGCAGCGGGAGATGCTGGAACACAGTATCCAGGAGTTCAAAAAGGGCGGAACCAGAGCCGAGCAGATGTATCAGGTGGAGCATGAGCTGTTTGAGCTCTACGCTCAGCCGGGACTTCACGAGAAGCCGGAGCAGCTTGGCAAGCGCGGTGGAGCCTATTACAGTGACGCGGCCTGCGAGTGTATCAGCGCCATTTACAATGACAGGCATCTGAGAATGACGGTCAGCACCGAAAATAAGGGTGCGCTTCCCTGTCTGGCACCGGATTCCATCGTGGAGGTCAGCAGCCTGATTTCCGCCAGGGGAGCGGAGCCCATCGCATGGGGTGAGATGCCGCCTGCGGCAAGAGGCTGGCTGCAGCTGATGAAGGCCATGGAGGAGTGCGTCATCGAGGCGGCTATTACGGGAGATTATGGTCTGGCGCTGGAGGCCTTTACCATGAATCCGTTGATCGAAAGCGGAAAAGAGGGTAAGCGGGTGTTAGATGAGCTGCTGGTAGCTCATGAGAAGTACCTGCCCCAGTTTGCGGAGAAGATTCAGGAACTGAAGGCTGCCGGTGTGGAGACCGACGACGAGGTAGTCCGGGAGCTTCTGAGAAAGGGACTGTAGCATGAAGTTTTATATTGGAATTGACGTGGGTGGTACGAAGATTGCTTACGGTCTGTTTGATGAAGCGTGCAAGCTGCTGGTGAGAAAGCAGACAGCTTCGGATGATCAGAAGGAAGGCCAGGAGTTTTTTGAGCCGGTGCTGGAGATTATCCGGGAATTTATGGAGGAGACCGGGAACCGTGGAGGAACCGTGGAGGGTATCGGCATCGGGATCACAGGTTTTGTGGATTTTGAAAAGGGAGCCCTGACGAAGACGGCCAGTCTGCCGAAGCTTAATAATTTTGCGGTGGTGGATTACCTGAAATCCAGGCTGGATCAGGATATCCGTATCGTCATGGACAATGACTGTCACTGTGGCGCGCTGGCGGAATATCGGCAGGGCGCTGGCCGGGGACGCCGGAATATGTTGTACTGTCCGGTCAGCACCGGAATCTCCAGCGGCATGATCATCGACGGCAGACTGTTTCGCGGCAGCAACGGGGCATCCGGCGAGAGCGGGCATATGCTTGCTGCAGTGCCGGAAGAGGTGGGCATGGCCTGCAGCTGTGGCAATGTGGGCTGCTTTAATTCTCTGGGTTCCGGAAAAGCAATCTTAAAATATGTAAAAAAATGGATCAAAGAAGACGGGGAAAGCTCTATTCTGCCGGAACTGGCAGGGGGCTTGGATCAGATTACGACCCGCCATATCAACGAGGCATATGAGAAAGGCGACGCAGTAGCCATCCGGGCTGTAGAACAGATGGCCCACTATCTGGCCATCTGGATTTTCGACGTTTACATGCTTCTGAATATCGACTGCATCGTATTCAGCGGCGGTCTGCTGGCCATGGGCGACAAGCTGTTCGGGCGGATGAAAGAGGAGTTTGAGCGGTATCACACCAATGAGTTCCCGGTGGAATTTTTTCAGACGGAGCTGGGAAGCGATTCTGGACTTATCGGCGCGGTTGAGTTATTATTTGACTGAGGTGAAATAATATGAGTATTCGACTGATTGCGTTCGACCTGGACGGAACGCTTCTGAAAGAGGATAAGACAGTTTCCGGGAGAACCATGGCCGCGCTTCAGAATGCGACGGATCGCGGCATCTATCTGGTGCCCTCCACAGGCAGAATTTACGACGGCATGCCGGATGTGGTAAAGAATATGCCTTTTGTCCGCTATGCCATAACGGTCAATGGAGCGCAGATTTATGACGTGAAAGAAAAAAGGATTTTGCACCGGGCAGAGCTGACCCGGGCGGAGTCAGAGGCTGTCTTTGCTTACGGCAGAGATTGGGAAGCACTCTGCGGCTGCTATCAGAATGGCCAGGGCCTGATGGAAGAGAAGGATTTTGCGGATCTGCGGTCCTATGCCCAGAATGTAAAGGCGGCAGAAATGATGAAGCAGGTGTACCGGCCTTTGAAAAATATGGAGAAAAGGATCTTCGATATAGAGCCGACGATTCAGAAGATTCAGTATTATTTCCGGGAAATTCCGGAGCGGAACCGGAGACTGCCGGAGATGAAGGCGCATTTTCCCAATCTGGAGATTTCCACATCCCTGCCGAACAACATTGAGATTAATTCGGCTAAGGCGAATAAGGGCCTGGCACTAAAATTCCTGTGCGGATATCTGGGAATCGGGCTGGAGGAATGTATGGCGTTCGGCGACGGAACCAACGATCTGGCGCTTCTGAAGACTGCAGGCAGAGGCATGGCCATGGCTAATGCGGACCCGGAAGTGTTGAAAGCAACGGCGTATCATACGGCCTGTACCAATGAAGAGGACGGCGTGGCGATCGAGATAGAAACCTGTTTAAAAGAAGTATAAGAAGATAAAAATACCGCTTTTCCGGAAAAAAGCAAACCGAAAAAGCGGTGTTTTTATGCCTGTGTCGTGGTGGTGATGACCTGGATGTCGTGGCGTTCCATGGTCTCTTTGCATTCCGGGGTAATTTGGTCGTCGGTAACGACCATGGAGACCTCTTCGGAATCGAACAGCTTGGCGACGCTGCGTTTTCCGAATTTATCGGAGGTGGTCAACACGATGACATGGTCGGCCTGCTTCGCAAATTCTTTTACCACGGCACTTCGGGTGTGATTGATATTAGTGAAGCCGTTTTCCTCGGTGTAGCCGTCTACGCCGACGAACAGCTTGTCTACGTGGTATTCCCGGGCGCAGAGCTGCGTGACGGGGCCGGTGGTAACCTCGGCTACCGTATCGTAATCGCCGCCCAGCAGAATAATGTGCGCGGTAGGCACCTGATTCAGGTAGCGGGCGATATAAGCGGAATTGGTGATAATGGTGACGTCTTTCTGAATGGCCGCTTCCAGCGCGAACAGGGCGCAGGTGGAACCGGACTCAATCATAATGGTCTCCATGGGCTCGACGATCTCCATGGCCCGTTTGGCGATGGCCTTTTTCTCCGAATAATGGAAAGCCATACGGGAATTGATGGCGTCCGGCGAGGCCTTTGTGGCGTAGCCGTGCTGACGTCTTAAGAGTCCCTGGGACTCCAGCTCCTCCAGGTCCTTGCGGATAGTTACCATGGAGAGCTTCAGAAGCTCGGACAGCTCCTGGACGCTGACCTTTTCTTTCTCATTGACGAGGTTTATGATTTGTAAATGGCGTTCTTTCATTTGCTTCGTTCTCCTTTGCATTTATTATATAATAAGTGGGAAAATAATGCCACATATTTTCGCTAAAAATTTCAAGAATATTTCAAACGAAATATAAAATAATTTCAAAAATAAGTTTACAAACAATAATGCGAATGATAAACTAAGAATAAGAAAAGAAAAAGGAGTTATTTCATGGGAAATTCAGCAGAAAAAGGGCTTATTTTTAATATTCAGAAGTTCAGTATCAACGACGGACCGGGCATTCGCTCCACCGTATTTTTCGCGGGCTGTCCCTTAAGCTGCCGTTGGTGTTCTAACCCGGAATCCCAGAACCGCTTCCGGAAGAAGGCGCTGGCGTCGGGCGATAAGAAGCTCATTGGCCGGGAATGGACCGTGGAAGAGGTGCTGGAGGAAGTGGAGAAGGACCGGGAGTTCTATGAGGAATCCGGGGGCGGTATCACCCTGTCCGGCGGTGAGGTATTGCAGCAGCACGCCTTTGCGGTGGAGCTTCTGAAGGAGGCGCAGAGCCGGGGACTGCACTGCGCGGCGGAGACTACCGGGTATGCCAGCCACGAGGTATTTCGGGAGTTTGTGGAGTATATTGACCTGCTTCTTTTTGATATGAAGCATTGGGATCGGGAAAAGCATTTTGAAAAGACAGGCGTGTATAACGATATAATTCTGGAAAATATGGGATACGCAGTGTCCCAGGGGATTCCGCTGATTGCCCGGATTCCGGTGATCCCGAAGTTCAATGCCAGCCTGAAGGATGCGGCAGGGATGGCAGAAAACTTATGTAAACTTGGAATCCGTGAGGTACATCTGCTCCCTTTCCATCAGTTCGGGGAAAAGAAATACGAGCAGCTGGAGACAGAGTATGAGATGAGCGGTGTGCCGCAGCTGCATCCGGAGCAGTTGCAGAAGTACATCCAGGTATTCCTGGACAGGGGACTGGACGCCAGCTTTAAGTAAATACAGCGAAGGAAAACCGGCTGCCCGGGCTTATGATAAGCTCCGGACAGCCGGTTTTTTCAGGGGATACAGTCTGAATTAAGCGTTGTAAGTGCTGGCTGCGGTATCGCCGCCGTGGCCGGTCCAGTTGGTATGGAAGAACTGTCCGCGGGGAGCGTCCAGCCGCTCATAGGTGTGCGCGCCGAAATAATCGCGTTGCGCCTGTAAAAGATTGGCCGGAAGCCGGTCGGTGGTGTAGCCGTCGAAATAGCTTAAGGCCGCCGTCATAGCCGGAGCCGGGACGCCGTACTGGATGGCTGCCGCCGCGACTTTCCGCCAGGCCGGAAGCAGCCGCTCCATGGTCTCACGAAAATAGGGATCCAGCAGCAGGTTGGCGAGGGCTGGATTGGCGTCGTAGGCTTCCTTGATTTTACCCAGGAAAACGCTTCGGATGATACAGCCGCCGCGCCACATGAGGGCGATGCCGCCGTAATTCAGGTTCCAGCCGTAGTGCTCCGCCGCCGTACGCATCAGGGAATAGCCCTGGGCATAGGAAATGATTTTGCTGGCGTAGAGAGCCTGATGGATGGCTTCCACCATCTCTTTTCTGTCGCCGGCAAAAGCCGGGATGGCGCGCCGGTACGCTGACGCCGCCGCCACACGCTCTTCCTTCATGGCGGAGAGGCAGCGGGCGAATACGGCTTCGCCGATCAGGGTCAGCGGAACGCCCTCGTCCAGGGCGGCAATGCCGGTCCATTTGCCGGTTCCCTTCTGTCCTGCCGTATCGAGAATCTTCTCCACGATGGGGCTGCCGTCGGTATCCTTGTAAGCGAGAATGTCCCGCGTAATTTCGATGAGGTAGCTGTCCAGTTCCGTCTGATTCCAACAGGCAAAGACTTCTTGCATCTCGTCGTCCGACATACCAAGCAGATCCCGCATAAGCTGGTAAGCCTCGCAGATCAGCTGCATATCGCCATATTCGATGCCGTTGTGTACCATTTTCACAAAATGGCCTGCGCCGTTCTCGCCGACCCAGTCGCAGCAGGGGCTGCCGTCCTCCACCTTCGCGCAGATGGCCTGGAAGATGGGCTTTACGAAGGGCCAGGCAGCAGGCGAACCGCCGGGCATCATGCTGGGGCCCCTGAGCGCGCCCTCTTCGCCGCCGGATACGCCGGTTCCCACATAGAGTTTTCCCTGAGCTTCCACAGAAGCGGTTCTGCGGATGGTGTCGGGAAAATGGGAGTTGCCGCCGTCTATGATGATATCGCCGTCCTCCAGAAGCGGTAACAGCTGTGTAATCATATCGTCTACGGCCTGGCCGGCTTTTACCATCAGGAAAACCTTGCGGGGTTTTTTCAGGGCGTCCACCAGCTCGGTCAGGGAGTGGCAGCCGATGATGTTTTTGCCGGAAGCGCGGCCGTTTACAAATTTGTCGACTTTCTCGGTGGTGCGGTTGTAGACAGCCACGGTAAAGCCTTTGGATTCCATATTCATGACCAGATTTTCGCCCATGACGGCCAGGCCGATGAGACCGATATCTGCTTTTTTCATATTCTGTATGCCTCCTTATCTCTGCACGCGGGCGTTGCCTTTATAGATATCCCAGACCTGTTTTTCATCTGCCGGTTCCGCATAGTCGTTGAGACTGGATGCGGCCAGGACACCGGACGCCCAGCCGAACTGCAGGCATTTATCGGGAGCCCAGCCGTTCAGCACGCCGTAGAGCAGGCCGCCGGAGAAGCCGTCGCCGCCGCCGATGCGGTCCAGAACCTGAATCGGACGGGGCTCTTCCACGTACCACTGGCCGTCAGCCAGAAGAATGGCGCCCCAGAGGTGTTCATTGGCGGAAAGCACCTGCCGGAGGGTGGTGGCAAACATGCGGGTATGAGGGTAACGTTCTTTTACTTGGGAAATCATGCCTTTGAAGGAATCTATTTTCTCGGAAAGGTCTTTGCCACCGGTCTCGGGGCCTTCAAAGCCCAGGCAGAGCTGGAAATCCTCTTCGTTGCCGATGAGAATATCGGCCTGGGAAGCGATCTCGTGGAAAGCCTGGTGAAGCTCAGCATCCCGTCCGGCCCAGAAGCTGGCCCGATAGTTCAGATCAAAGGAAATCAGGGTGCCGTACTGCTTCGCCGCTTTGGCGAGAGCTAGGCAGCAGGCGGTAGTCTCGGGACTCATGGCCGCAATCAGACCGGAGAGATGCAGGATGCCTACGCCTTCCTGGCCGAAGATGCGCTCCACATCGAACTCGTCGATGGAAAGGGTGCGGCCCACTTCGCCTGCTCGGTCGTTCCAGACCCGGGGCGCCCGGAGACCGAAGCCGGAATCCGCAATATTGAACTGATGACGATAGCCCCAGGGGCCGCCCTGATCGACTTCCGCGCCTTCAAAAGCGATATTGCGGGCGCGAAGCTGACGCCGGATAAAATCCGCCATGGGACTTCCTTTTACAAATTTTGTAAGAATCAGGCACTCGCGTCCCAAGGAGGACGCCACGTTCAGGACGTTGGATTCGGCGCTGGTGGCCTGCATATAGAATAAATTGCTGTTCTGCACACTCATCCGGTTTTCCGGGGTGATGCGCAGCCCCATACTGGTCGGGGCTGCGATGGCATAACGTTTCGTTTTCATGGATGTCATAAAAATCTCCTTTGCTGGCCGGCAGAGAAGCCGGACTTAGAGAGACTGCTCCGTTCTTCCGATGATATCGTCCTGGGTCTTCTTGGATAATACGTTGAAGAAAGCACTGTAGCCTGCCACGCGGACGATCAGATCCTTGTGCTTCTCCGGGTGGAGCTGAGCGTCGATCAGGGTCTCCCGGGATACAATGTTGTACTGGACATGATAGCCGTGGAGTCGGTTGAAGAAGGTGCGGATCAACATCTCCAGCTTCTGTTTGTTCTCTTCCCTGGACAGTACCTGGGGCGTCATTTTCTGGTTCAGCAGAACACCACCGGTAATCTTGTCGGTGGGAAGCTTGGACACGGTCTTAAATACGGCGGTGGGGCCGTTTTTGTCGCAGTTATGGGCCGGGCTGCAGCCTTCTGCCAGCGGCTCAAAGGCGTGGCGTCCGTCCGGAGTGGCCATGGTTCCCATACCCTGCCCCACATTAGCGCTGATGGAGGAGGTTCCCGCGTAGCGGATACCGCCGATGGGGCCGCGGTGGTAGCGGGTGCTGGGGTATTTCTTAATCTCGTCGATATAGGTGTCGTAGGCGCGTACCACCAGGAGATCTACGTCGTCGTTGTCATTGCCGTATTTGGGCGCGTCGTTGATGAGCATTTCCTGAATCTTCTGGTTCTCCGGGGACTGGAAGTCGTCGAGAATCGCGTTCCAGAGCTCATCCCGGGTGATTTTTTTCTCATCATAGACTAGCTTCTTGACAGCGGCCAGGGAGTCCGCCATGTTGGCAATGCCCACCTGAAGGCCGGAGATAAAGTCGTAGACTGCACCGCCCTCTTTGATGGTCTTGCCGCGGCCGATACAGTCGTCGGTCAGGGCAGAGCAGAGGATATCGGGCACATCCCGCTCGGAGGCTTTGTCGATGGCATTTTCCACAATGACGCTGTAACGGGTCAGTTCACGCAGGGATTTATCCCAGGCGTCTAGCAGCTCCTCGTAGCTCTCCATATCCTGGAAGTGTCCGTAGCCCTTTACAAAGCGCTTGCCGCTGGTCAGATCCACGCCGTCATTCATGACGCAGAGGAGCAGACGGGGGAAGTTAATGTAGGACATGCCGGTACAGCGGTAGCCCCATTTTCCGGGAACGGCGGTCTCCACGCAGCCAATGGCGCTGTAGTTATAGGCATCTTCCTCTTTGACGCCCCACTGGATAAAGGACGGGATGATAATTTCGTCGTTGTTCAGGGCCGGCATGCCGAAGCCCAGCTTCATGACCTCGATGCACTCGTCGAAAAATTTCGGATCCAGGTTTGCGTGATAGCGAACCGTCAGGTTCGGCTGGGTCAGACGGGTCTGGGCCACAGACTGGAGCACCAGGAAGCTTAAGGGATTGACAGCGTCCTTTTTGTCTACGGTCTGGCCGCCGATGGTGACATTCTGGTACATGGGCGAACCTGCGGAGCTTAAGGTGTGGGCCTGGGAACGGACCTTATTGATGGTCAGGGTCTTGATCCACAGACAGGTCAGCAGTTCCAGAGCTTCCTCTCTGGTGATGGTTCCGTCCTGCAGGGACTTCTCATAATAGGGCTCCATATACTGGTCGAAACGGCCGTAACTTAAGGAATGGCCGTTGGATTCAATTTGCAGAATCAGCTGGATAAACCAGACGGACTGTACGGCCTCGCGGAAGTTGGAAGCGGGTTCGTAGGGAACCTTGGCGCAGATACGGCTCATTTCCAAAAGTTCGGCTTTCCGTGCGGCGTCGCTTTCCCTGGCGGCCAGATCAGCGGCCAGTTCACTGTAGCGGAGCGCAAAAGCCCGAACCGCTTCGATGACAATCAGAACGGCCTTATAGAATACATTTTTGTCGATGCTGTCCGGGTCGGTCAGGTCGAGGGCTTCCTTGCAGGCGCGGGCCTTGGCTTCGTAACCCCGCAGTCCTTCTTTCAGAAGACGCTCGTAATTCACAGCCAGGTGGGCGTCTCCGGCGTTCAGCTTGCCTTCCATGCCAAACAGACCGGTCTCCATAAAGACGCTGACCTCGTCGGGCAGAAGGGCTTCGCCACGGGCGCGGAGATTGTTATTCTCCCAGAAGGGAGCGATGGACCGAAGCTGTTCTTTGGTTTCCTCGGTGATGTAGAACACGTCGCCGTCGCGTTTCTCGAACAGATCCAGCTCATTCATGACGAATTCCAGGGTATATTCGGGGAAAACGGGAGCATTGCGGTTCTTGGTAGCCTGATTTCCTGCGAGAAGGGATTTATCTTCAATATAGACGGTCATATGCTCCAGAATCTTCTGCAGCATCAGGGCACGCACCATGACCCTGGGCTGGTTCAGGCTCTCACGGTAAGCCTCTGTGGCCCAGATGGCACGCTCGGCGTCCACATAGGGTTTCTCATCCAGAACTTCTTCGCGAAAAGCCTGCATGCGTTCGGTTAAAGTGCCGAAATGGTTTTCGTTTTTCATAGTGACCTCCTTTGAACGTAAATCATAGTGCTTTCGTATATATATTATACTACCATTGAACGGTCACTACGTCAATTCAAACTTTCAAATAAAAGAATAAAAAGTTTCGTTAGAAATCATATATTTTCTTTTCGGTATTCCAGAGGGGTGCAGCCATTGATTTCACGGAAGCGTCTGGTAAAATAGCTTATATCGGAAAAACCGCAGATTGTGGCGATCTCCCCGGCCTTTTTTCCGGTGGAAAGGAGCAGCCCGGCGGCCTTTTCTATGCGGTATCGCAGCAGATAGCGGATAGCCCCTGGAGCAGACATCTCCCAATGAGCTGCTCCAAGCCATACCGGCCCGAACAAATGCCAGAATAAAAGCACGGCTTACTGACCGTGCTTTTGTTGTCGGCAGAAAGCGGACGGGCTTATGCCAACGACAGATTTGAAAATACGCGCAAAATACTTGGGCGATTCATAGCCCACAGCGTAGGCAATTTCCTCCACAGATTTCGTGGTAGTCATAAGCAGCATTTTGGCTGTATCAATTCGGATATCGTTCAGATATTCGATAATGGTTTTCCCGGTTTCCTGTTTGAAATGTTTTACAAGAAAGGATTTGCTGGTAAAAAACACAGAGACCAGTTCGTCCAGCGTGATTTTATCGGTCATGTGGACGTGGAGATACTGGATGACCCGGTCGACGGTAGTAGGTTCCTTTTCCTGGCTGAACAGGACGATCTGGGTAAGAAGCGCCCGGGTCAGTTGAAGAAGAAGCTCTGGCGAAGCAGTGGAATTCTGGTATTCTTCGTAGATATAGCGGAAGAAAAATTCCAGCCGTCCACCATGATCCTGTACCTGAATCGGTTTATCCAAAGGTACGCAGGGAATATCCAGCCAGAGGCAGTAGGCCTCGTTTTCCTCCGAGGCTTCGAATTTGTCCTGATGCCAGCAGCCCATCGGGTAAACCAGCGTATCGAAGAAGACAAAATTTTGCGTATCGTTCAGCAGAGCCGTTTTCCCGAAGCCTTTTTTCCGGTAAATCAGTTCCATGTAAGGATGACTGTGAAGCGAATAATCCCACAGGGGGGACAGACCGTTAAAAAGGCTGCAGAATTTAATCGTCGGCCGGGAGGACGCAATCTGAGAAAGAATATCTGAATTCATAAGAAGCCCTCTTTTTCTTTGGTTTCTTTTAGGAAAAGTCTATCACATTATTTTCTGTAAATCAATCTGCCGCACCTGTTCCAGCAGAAACTTATACCGTTTCTGCACCGAATAAATCTCATAAGTATAGCAGTCGATCAGATCCGGATCAACCACCGTCTCGAAATTGGCGTAGGCTGTGTCCAGCGCGTTTTTTGTAAGCGTCAAATCTTCCATCAGCTGCCGCCGGGCCGAGAAGCGTTCATACTCCTCCAGCGGCTCCTCTTTTTTGAATAATCCCATAAAATCCCCCGTATCTGAAAAGTCTTTTGTATAAATAGGATATTCCGATGGACTCTCCTATTATACAAAGAATTATCGCGCTGCGGCGCGAGAATGTGCCAATGGCGCATTCCTTTTTATAGTAGGAGTATAGACCGGTGGAACAGGAAATATACGGAAAAACCTGGTTGGGTGAATTATTTTCAGGCGGCGTATGTATAAATCGGGGAAATGGACTGTATACATAATAAAAAAAGCAGGCGGTTCTATGAAAATTATCAACTTTCTTCTCCGCGCCGTATTCGGCGCCATCGGGATCCAGATCATCAACGCCATTCTCCTTTCCCAGAATATTTCTGTTTTTGTAGGCCTGAATCCACTGACCCTTTGTACGGCAGGAACCCTTGGAATCAGCGGGATTGGGCTGCTTTACGGAATCGCGGCCTTCGGAATTTTGTGAACCATTTACAATAGACAAACAGAAGAGCACAGGCTATACTTTAGCTACCGTCAGAGATGGCGGTTCGATCGATCAGAATTCTTACAAAAGACCGGCAGAACGTGAGCCGGTACTGTCTTGGTTTGTGTCAGACCATAATTCCTGAGTGGACAAGGGGTGGAAGGAGGACAAGGAGACATATTGCGTGAAAAAGGGGAAAACGAGAGAAAGAGACCTGAGCCATTCCTTATGGCGGTGGTATTTCTGGGACTGGAGCTGTGGCTCAGTATGATGACCGGGCTGTTGCTGTGCTCAGGGATGTAGACGATGAGAGGAAGGCAGATGGCGGTCTGCAGCAGGGAAAGGGAGTATGTGCAGCGGTTTGCGGAGTATGTGAACCGACGCCAGGCTTCATTGCTGGCAGTCCATGGGTTTACCGACAGCGGGGAGCTTTCCGCATATACGAAAGAACATCCGGTGGATCTGTTGCTTCTGTCAGAGGAGATAGCAGCGGAGCTGCCAAAGAAAAAAGAATATGGAACTGTCATTCTGTTATCGGGGGAAGAGTATCAGACCGGGCCCCAGACAGAATATCCGAGAATCTACAAGTACCAGTCCTGTCCGCAGATCTTAAGGCAGGCCATGGATTTCTATGCGGAACAGGCAGCAGTGGTTCCGGGCGTCATGCTTCGTACAGAAGGGATGAAGCGGATTGCCGTTTATTCGCCTGTGGGGAGAACCGGTAAGACAGGATTTGCCCTGGCTCTGGGGAAGGAGATTGCGAAGAAGAGACGGACGCTGTACCTGAATCTGGAGGAATATTCGGGATTTGCGGAATTGTATCCTGTGGATGGGGGCTGGACTTTATTGGAGCTTCTGTATTTTCTGAAACAGGGAAAGGCAGCCTTTGGTTGGAAGCTGGAGGGGATGATTCGTTCCATGGGGGAACTGGATTATATACCGCCCTTACGTTCTCCTGTGGAATATGAAACTGTGAAACGGGAGGACTGGAAGCAGCTTTTGGAGCTGCTTGAAAAGGAGAGCCGCTATGAGGTGGTGATTCTGGATTTAAGTGAAGCTGTGGACGGCTGGTATGAACTGCTGGATGCGTGCAGCGGGATCTATACGCCTGTGGAGCCGGATGAGACCGCGAAGGCGAAAATGAAGCAGTATGAAGAGACGTTGAAGCTGCTTGAGCTGGAGCAGATACTGGAACGGACGCAGAAGCTGGAGCTGTCCGCCTATGACGGACTGGAATTGCTGGTGAAGGCCGAAGGAAAAAGGTGGTGCGAGCCGTGAAAAGAAACTGGGAGGAACTGACCCGGGAGCTTCGAGATCGTGTGCAGAGACGTCTGGATCTGTCGCGGGAACTGTCAGACGGGGAAGTACAGGCGCTGATAGACGAAGAGATTATGCAGAAGAGCCGGGAAGGGTATTTGATGCTGGAAGAGAGGATGCGGCTGCAAAAAGAGCTGTTTAACTCCATGCGGCGTCTGGACATGCTCCAGGAGCTGATTGAAGATCCGGAAGTGACAGAGATTATGGTAAATGGACCGGAAAATATCTTTGTGGAGCGTGGCGGAAGGCTGACCCGGTGGGAAAAAAGTTTTTCATCCAAAGGAAAGCTGGAAGACGTGGTACAGCAGATTGTGAGCTTCTGCAACCGGAGCGTATCCAAGGCAAGTCCCATTGCGGATGCCCGATTGGCAGATGGCTCCCGTGTCAATATTGTGCTGGATCCGGTGGCCCTGAACGGTCCGGTGATAACGATCCGCCGTTTCCCGAAAGAACCGGTACGGATGCGGCAGCTTCTGGAATGGGGTTCCATCAGTGAGGAAGCCGCAGCATTTTTGCGGAAGGTAGTAAAAGCCGGATATAACATCTTTGTAAGCGGCGGAACCGGCTCCGGAAAAACCACCGTGTTGAATGCTCTGTCAGAGTTTATCCCGGCAGATGAGCGGATTATTACGATAGAGGATAATGCGGAATTACAGCTTGACCGGGTGGAGAATCTGGTGACACTGGAGGCCAGAAATGCCAATCTGGAGGGTGAGCGTGAGATTACCATCCGGGATTTGATCAAAACATCCTTACGAATGCGTCCCGATCGGATCATCGTCGGTGAGATCCGCGGGGCAGAGGCCATCGATATGCTGCAGGCTATGAATACCGGTCATGATGGCTCTTTGAGTACCGGTCATGCCAATTCTCCGCAGGATATGCTGTCGAGACTGGAGACAATGGCTTTATTTGCCTCGGATATACCGATTCAGGCAATCCGCAAGCAGATTGCTTCTTCTATTGACATTATTGTGCAGCTGGAAAGATTAAGAGACAGGTCAAGAAGAGTGACGGCGATTGCAGAAGTATTGGACTGTACAGAGGATGCCTACATTTTGAATCCGATATTTGAGTTTCATGAGCAGGATAATCTTGTGATGGAGAGCAGTTCTTACGGTGATATTCCGGAAAGGGTTGTCGGTCAACTGGAGCGAACAGGCTATCATTTGATGCACAGGCGTAAATTGCATGCAGCGGCCCTTGAGTCAGCGGAGATTTAGAGATGAATGAAAAACAAAAATTGTTGATTTCTGACAGTTTACAGGGCGTTCTTTTGGGATGTCTGATCGGATGGCTCTGTTACAGAAGCGTCGTTACCAGTCTTTTGGGGATCATGATCGTTCCGTTTTACATAAAGTATAAAAGGCGAATGAGGGAGAAAAGCAGGAAGCAGATGTT
>USDU01000008.1 GCA_900553635.1 uncultured Lachnospiraceae bacterium
ACCAGAATTTTGGGGCTGAAGGGCTTGGATATATACTCGTCCACGCCCAGATCGAAGCCCTGCAGTTCATCCCGCTCGTCAGATTTGGCTGTCAGCATGATAATCGGCACCTTGGAATACGCACGAATCTCCCGACAGGTCTGCCAGCCGTCCATCTTCGGCATCATCACGTCCAGAATCACCAGGGCGATGCCCTCCGTGCCGAAAAAGATGTCCAGGGCCTCCGCGCCGTCCCCGGCCTCCAGTACCTCAAAGTTCTGTTTTACCAGAAAATCCCGGACCAGCTTCCGCATTCTGCTCTCATCGTCCACTACCAGAATTTTTAATTTATCCATCACGAATCCTCCTGCCTCTTATTTCTACAGAAATTATTTTTTATTATACTTGATTTCTGTCTATTATAACAGGGAAATATGATCGTTTTGTGAAAAATACAGAGAAAAGGAGGCGGAATGTTCGCTTCCGCCTCCTTTTGTTTCTTCTATTATATGATAAGTCTATTCCATCACAACGTCGGCAAAGGTCCCGCCTGCCGCCCGCATCAGATCTTCCGGATTCACTTCGATCTGGGAGCCGCGCCGTCCGCCGCTGACCATAATTCGTGGAAACTGCTTCGCGCTCTCGTCCAGCACCGCCGGAAACTGCTTCTTCATACCAATGCAGGTGCAGCCGCCCCGGACGTAGCCGGTCAGATCCGTCAGTTCCTTTAAGGGAAGCATTTCAACTGATTTTTCATGAACGGCTCTCGCCGCCTTTTTCAGATCCAGCTCCGCCTCAATGGGGATTACAAACACATAATGTTCTTTACTCTTCGCCACCGTCACCAGAGTCTTGTATACAATCTCATGGGGCTGACCCAGCATATCCGCCACGCTGACGCCGTCGTGGAATTCCTCACCGTCGTAGGTATGTACCGTGTAGGGAATCTTCTTCTGCTCCAGAAGACGCATGGCGTTGGTCTTGATTTCTTTTTCTTTTTTTGCCATCTTCGCTCTCCTTTTCAACCATCTGTCACTCTGTCTTGTCCAGTCGTTGTGCTGCGTTTCTGACCGTTAAGATATCTTCGGTTTTTCAATAAACATCAGACAGAAGCTCACAAGCAGCAGCGCGCAGGACACCCAGATGGCCCGGATGCTCACAGCCGGATTCATAGACAGCACGCCGCCCACGCCTGCGCCCAGGGCAAACAGGAAAATGATACCAAAATAATATAGCATCTGCTCCGCCTGCTGGGACTTATGCTCCCGCACATAGCCGGAGAGCGCCGCAATACCGCTTCTTAAGTTGCCGATACACATGGTGCTGGCGTAGGAATAACCGTTGACCTTGCGGAAGGACTGTACCTGCATGGCGCAGGAAAAAGAAACCAGGGCGGTCGCCATCATATCCAGACGGGTGGGAATAAACCCGACTACAAACAAAATAACAATTTCCAGCAGAAGAATACTCTGCCGCCAGTGAAGCTTCCTTGCGTACCGGTACCGACCCTGAATCTGCTCGGCCACCCAGACGCCCACCGCAAAAGACAGAATCGGGAACAGGTAGCGAAGACCCGCCATCCACTCGCCGCACATGAAATGCTGACTCATCAGCACCACGTTGCCGGTCTGGGCATTGGAGAAGACCTCTTCTCTTGTAAAATAGGTATAAGCGTCCTGAAAGCCTCCGGACAGCGCCAGAAAGGCGCTGTTCACGAAGGCTTCGGACATCTGTTTCTCTTGTTCTGTTTCATGAATCAAAGACATGGGAAAATCATCCTTTCGTAAATCTAGTTCTTTTTACTGGCCAGATAGGCTGCTTTTCCCTCATCATACAGATTATTTCCCTCGCTGTCAATAATAACTACGAGTGGCATATCTTCCACATAGAGCTTTCGAAGCGCTTCCGCGCCCAGATCCTCGTATGCGATCAGTTCACATTTTTTGATGCATTTCGCCAGAAGCGCTCCCGCTCCTCCGATCGCCCCAAAGTAAACACCATGATACTTCTTCATGGCTTCCACCACCTCCGGAAGTCTGGCGCCCTTGCCAATCATACCTCTGGCGCCCACGCTCATCATGGTCGGCGCGTAAGCGTCCATACGGCCGCTGGTGGTTGGTCCCGCGCTTCCGATGACCTGACCCGGCTTCGCCGGAGTCGGTCCCACATAGTAAATGGTGGCGTCCGTCGGATCAAAGGGAAGCTTTTCCCCACGCGCCAGAGCCTCGCACATGCGCTTGTGTCCCGCGTCACGGGATGTATAGATGGTTCCGGTCAGATACACGCTGTCGCCTGCGTGCAGGGTTTTCGCAAGCTCCTCTGTCAGAGGCAGCTGAATATGTTTCTCCATCCTAGATCACCTCCGTCTTATGGCGTGTTACATGACAGTTGATATTGACTGCACAGGGCATGCCTGCGATATGGGTCGGCATAGTCTCAATGTTCAGAGCCAGAGCGGTGGTCTTTCCGCCGAAGCCCTGGGGTCCGATGCCGAGCTCGTTGATCTTTTCCAGCATTTCTTTTTCCAAATCTGCGTAATAGGGATCCGGATTCGGCTCCTCGGTATTGCGCATCAGTGCTTTTTTCGCCAGCAGCGCGCATTTATCAAAGGTACCTCCGATACCTACGCCTACTACCATGGGCGGACATGGATTCGGTCCTGCTGCCTCTACGGTTTCCAGGATAAAGCTTTTGATGCCCTCAATTCCCGCAGACGGCTTAAACATGCGGATGGCACTCATATTCTCACTTCCAAATCCCTTGGGACCCACGGTAATCTTAATCTGCTCACCCGGTACAATCTCCGTATACAACATGGCCGGGGTATTGTCGCCGGTATTACCGCGGCGTACCGGATCCTTTACAACGGATTTTCGAAGGTATCCCTTGTCATAGCCGCGGCGTACGCCTTCATCTACGGCTTCCCGCAGATCGCCGCCTGTGATATGTACGTCCTGACCAATCTCCAGGAATACACAGGCCATACCCGTATCCTGACAGATGGGTACATGCTCCTCTCCCGCAATTTCAAAGTTCTCGATAATTTTGTCTAAAACCCCCTGGGCTGTCTCCCAGTCTTCACATGCTCTGCAGCGGCGGATGGCTCCTTTAATGTCCTCCGGCAGCTGCTCATTGGCTTCAATACACAGGCGCTCTACGACGTCTGTGATCTCAGCGGTCTTAATCTCGCGCATGATACTTCACCTCCATAGCTGTAATATAGCACATTGCCATGTATAAAACAATTCGATACATTTTATAATTTTATAGTTCTGGCCTATGAGTTTATAATAACAAACTGATAAACTGACTGGCCAGCACCACCGCCACCAGGGCAATGGGATAAGTCGCCGCATAAGCGCTGGCCACATCGTCGGTCTCCGTCACACGAATCAGGGTTCCCAGGGCCGGCGTACTGGTCATGCCGCCGCAGATAGATCCCAGACAGTTAAACAGGGACAGATGCAGCACCTTCACCGCAAAGACGTATCCCAGCAGCATGGGAACAAGCGTCATCAGCGCGCCATACAGGAATAACAGGGCACCCTGCTCCTTCAGAATCTCCACAAAGCCCGCGCCCGCCTGGGTTCCGGCTCCCAGAAGGAACAGCGCCAGGCCGAATTCCCTTAGGCACTCCAGGACATGCTTCTCCACCTGTACGCTCAATTTTCCGAAATGACCGAAGTGACCGAGAATCAGTCCCGCAATCAGCGGACCGCCGGAGGTTCCCAGGGCAAATACCGCGCCGCCCGGAAGGGGGATTTCAATTTTCGCCAGAATAATACCGAAGGCAATGGCCAGAGAGAAGGGGAAGAATCCCATACTGTCCGCATAGAATAAATCTTCCTTCTTGGTCTTGTGGAACTCCTCCACGTCTACGCCTGCGGCAGCTTCGAACCGCGCCCGCTCCGCTTCCATATCCGTATGCAAAAGCTTGGGAACCAGCTGGACAAAAAGTACCACGCCCACAACGCCGAAGGGATACGCGATGCCATAGCCTACAGAGGCCGCGTCCGATCCGGTCGCCTCCAGGGCTGCCGCCAGTCCCGGCGTACTGGTAAGCGCGCCGGTCATCATACCTACGCTGATATCCACCGGAATCCCAAAGATTTTAATCACGGCCACACAGGTCAGCGCGCCCGCGCCGATAACCAGAATACCCAGTAAAATATAGGACGTGGCGTTATTTTTAAAATTCCGGAAAAATTTCGGTCCGGCAATAAAGCCTACCGAGGTTACAAAACAAATCAATCCCAGTTCCCGCACCAGGGAGGGAATCTCTACCCCAAAGTGGCCGAAGACCAGGGCCACCAGCAAAATGCCGGCGGTCCCCAGCTCAAGGCCGCAGATTTTAATACTTCCTACCAGATAACCGATAACGGCAATCAGAAACACCATCATCAGCGTATTCGATAGTACGGACTCCTGAAACCATGTAATAATCCCCATAGCACAACCCCCAATTGCTGTCATTTTCCGTCTGCTTCTCTTACTTCGGCATACCGAAGGTATAGTTTGGCAGCAGCATCGGAGAAACCTCGTTTGTATGCAGTCCTGCCTTTTCCAGCTCCTGTGCATAGCTCTTAAGATGATCCAGATTCATCGTTCCCAACTCTACCTCTTTGCACTTGCGTGCCGCAGCCTTACCTGCATTGCGGCCAAATACAATGATATCCAGAAGGGAATTGCCCATCAGACGGTTTCTTCCGTGGATACCGCCTACCGCCTCGCCTGCTACCAGCAGATTCGGGATTACCTTGGTAAAGCCCTCGCCGCCGATCTCCAGACCGCCGTTCTGATAATGAAGGGTCGGGTAAATCAGAATCGGCTGCTTTCTCATATCGATACCGTAGTTCAGGAACATACGAAGCATAGCCGGAATTCTCTTTTCAATGGTACCCTCGCCGTGAATCATCTCAATCATCGGGGTATCCAGCCAGATACCGTAGCCGGTCGGCGTGGGAACGCCCTTGCCTCTGGCCGTACACTCCCGGATAATGGAGGCTGCGGACACGTCGCGGGTCTCCAGCGGATGCATGAATGCCTCGCCGTCCACATTGATCAGCATTGCGCCTACGGAACGGACCTTCTCGGTTACCAGTGCGCCGAAGATCTGCGCCGGGTAAGCCGCTCCGGTGGGGTGATACTGAATTGTATCCTGGTACAGAAGCGGCGCTCCCGCACGATAGCCCATCACCAGTCCGTCTGCAGTTGCTCCGTAATGATTGGAGGTGGGGAAGTGCTGATAATGCAGTCTTCCTGCTCCGCCGGTAGCAATGATAACGGTCTTGGCTCTCGCCACCTTATACTCTCCGGTTTCCATATTCTGGAGGACAGCGCCTGCCACCTGTCCCTTGTCATCCTTAATCAGCTCTACAGCCGCGGTAAAATCTACCACCGGAATCTGACGGTTCCATACCTCGTCGCGGAGCACACGCATAATCTCCGCCCCGGAATAGTCCTTGCAGGCGTGCATTCTCTTTCTGGAGGTTCCGCCGCCGTGTGTGGTAATCATCCGGCCGTCCTTGTCCTTATCAAACATAACGCCCAGGTCATTGAGCCACTGGATTGCGTCCGGTGCTTCCATAACCAGGCGGCGCAGAAGCTCGGGTCTTGCCGCAAAATGTCCGCCGCCGAAGGCGTCCAGATAATGCTGCTGGGGAGAATCATTTTCCTTATCCGCAGCCTGGATACCGCCCTCTGCCATCATGGTGTTGGCATCACCGATACGAAGCTTGGTCACCATCATAACGTTGGCACCTGCCTCATGCGCCTCGATAGCTGCGGAAGAACCGGCTCCGCCGCCGCCGATGATCAGAACATCCACATCATAATCTACTTTATCCAGATCAATCGGTACATTTAAAATCCGGCTGTTGGAATGGAGCAGGGTACCAAGCTCATAGGGAGCCTTTTCGCCCTTATTGGGGCCGACCTGAATCTCCTGGAATCCATCCTCCCGGTAATCCGGATGGAACTCTTTCAGGAGCGCGTCCTTTTCCTCTGCTGTCATTCGTCTCGGCTCTACACCGATACGCTGTGCTCTTGTGGCCTCTACTTTTTTAATAGATTCCAGCATTTCCGCTGTATACATAGTCCGCTCCCCTCCTATTTCTCAATCTCTCGGTTGTTGTACAGTTCCTTCATTTCCTCGATGGGCTTCTGCATAATCTGCTCGATCAGGTCGTCGAAAGCGCCGTGATGAATGTCTTCCACTCTCTTCTCCAGATGCTCTGCCTTCGGGGCAATGTATTTTCCGGTCAGTCTTCTGGCCAGCACGCCTACCATGGGGTGGGAAATGCCTGCCGGACAGCGGGAGGTACAGATACCGCAGCCGATACAGTCGAAGGATTCCTCCGCGCACTTCTCGAAATCACCGCGCTGGGCGTAAGCGATATACTGCATGACATTTAAGGACTGGGGACAGCCCTTGGTGCAGGCATTGCAGCCGATGCAGCTGTAGATCTCCGGGTAGAGATCCATCATCACACGCTGCTTTGCACTGATCTCATCCATATCGTAGTTTCGCTTGTCTGCCGGGAAGAAGGGCAGGGTCGCGATGTACATGCCCTCCTGTACCTGTGTCTGACAGGCCAGGCAGGTCTTCAGCTCGTTATTGCCTTTGATTCTGTAAATGGTTGCGCAGGCTCCGCAGAAGCCGTGGCGGCAGCCGCAGCCGCGCACCAGCTTATAGCCTGCGTATTCCATAGCCGTCATGATGGTAAGCTCAGCGGGTACGGAATACTTTTTTCCATAGAAATATACGTTTACCATTTCCTGCATGTTTTTTATCCTTTCTCTATTCAGTCTTCGCCTTTTCTCCGCAGTGCTCAGGCTCGAAAAAGCTTCGCTTTTCCTCGCTTGTGGGCTTCGCCCTATGCAGCCAGAAACCCTCCGCCTGTCTTACGTGCAAGCACGACGTCAGCCGGATGCTTCCTGTCTGCGCACTGCTCATTGCCTATCAATATTCAGGGGGAAGTTCGTCAATCTCGTCGCAGCGGAATACGGGGCCGTCTTTGCATACGTATTTGGCGCCGATGTTGCAGCGACCGCATTTTCCGATACCGCATTTCATACGAAGCTCCAGGGTCGTGTACACCTGGGTCTTGTTGAAGCCCAGCTCCATCAGGCCCGCCAGTACGAATTTGATCATGATGGGCGGTCCGCAGACCAGTACGGTCTTATTGGTGTCGAAGCCGATTTCTTTCAGATAGGAAGGAACGAAGCCCACATGGCCGTCCCAGCCCTCCTGCTCCCGGTCGATGGTCAGATATACATTGACGCCCGGCGTCTTCATCCAGACTTCCTGAATCTCCTTAAGCTGCACCAGATCGTCCGCGGAACGGGAACCGTAGAGAATATCTACCGTACCGTAATTGTCCCGGTTATCCAGCACATAATTGATGACAGAGCGAAGGGGCGCAAGACCGATTCCTCCGGCGATAAACAGAAGATTCTGCTTCTTCAGTGCCGTCTCCACCGGAAAGGCATTTCCGTAGGGACCGCGCACGGTAATCTCGTCTCCCACATTCATTCCATGCAGGTAATCTGTCAGGGAGCCGCAGCGCTTAATGCTGAACTCCTGATACTCTTTGTTGGTGGGGGAAGATGTGATAGAGAACATCGCCTCTCCCACACCGGGAACCGATACCATGGCACACTGACCCGGCATATGCTCAAAAAGCTTCTTGCCGTCTCTTCCCACTACCCGGAAGGTTTTAACGTCCGGAGTTTCCGTGCGGATATCCGTCACCACGCCAATCATAGGAATCAGCGCGTCTACTCTGATATCATTTGCATGTCCGCCGCAGGTACATTCACTCATTTCCCTCACCTCCCAGTTTCTTAATAACTTTTACAATATTTAAGGATGACGGGCACTTGCTGACGCAGCGGCCGCAGCCTACGCAGGAATACATGCCGTCATTGTTGGCCGGATAATAAACCAGCTTATGCATAAATCTCTGACGGAAGCGCTGAAGCTGACTGGTACGCATATTGCCATGAGCCATCATGGTAAAATCGGAATACATGCAGGAATCCCAGCACCGGTAATGCTGAATTCCGGCCTTGCCTCCATCAAAATCACGGATGTCGTAGCACTGGCAGGTAGGGCATACGAAGGTGCAGGTTCCGCAGGCCAGACAGGGCTTATACAGATCCTCCCAGAGTGGGGAATCAAAAAGCTCCATGGTATTTTCCGGTTTGAACCGGGATAAATCCAGGTGGGACAGAGGAAGCTTTTCAATGATGGCACGAATCGCCGCCTGCTGCTCCTCTACCTTTTTCTCACCCTCTGCCGCCGCTTCCGTAAAGGAGTCTGCCAGGGCTTCTTTTATCTGTACTGTAAGTGCTTCTCCTTTTTCTGTCAGGGATTTCCAGTATAATACATCTTCTACAAACCAGGTTTCCACATCTGCTCCCGGCTCTGCGGCATCCACATCAAAGTTTTTGCAGAAGCAGGTTTCGTCCGGCTCTCCACAGGCCAGGGATACAATGGTGCCATGCTCTCTTCTGGCCGCGTAATAGGTATCCACCGGATCCGTCAGGAATACCTGGTCCAGAACCTTCACAGCCCTCACATCGCAGGCGCGCATGCCGAATACCACAAAGGGCTGATTCTGAAGCTCTGCCGGGTCGATACTGACCTTTCCGCCCTCATAGCGGCTCTTATAGAGCACCTCGCTCTGGGGGAAGAAGCAGTCCTTACCGGACTTCACCGTCTTCAGCGTATCGGTATCCACCGCAGCCTCTTCAGTCCACAGTCCGTAATTGGTCTGTCCGGCTTTCTGTACCGGGAGAAATAAGTCTTCCTTTGCACTGATGGCTCTGTAAAGCTCGTTCAGCTTACTCTTCGCTATCTGATACATGCTTAATGTCCCCCTCTCGTCTGTACAATGCCAGGCTCCACGTCATCAAAGGTGAAGTCCGTCAGCGGGCCTCTGGAATCCGTATCGGCTCCCGCCTGATACTCGCCGTAGAAGGTGTCAATGTCCTTGATAAACTTGCGGTTTAAAAGGTGAAGCGGAATGCCCTGGGGACAGACTCTGCTGCACTCGCCGCAATCGGTACACCGTCCTGCCACATGGAAGGCACGGATAATATGGAACATCTGCTCCTCAAAGGTATCGGCATTCGCCTTCTGATTGCTGTCATACTGGCTGCTGTCGAAGACACATTTGCGGCAGCTGCAGGCCGGACACACATTGCGGCAGGCGTTGCAGCGGATACATTTGGAAAGCTGCTCCTGCCAGAAATGAAAACGCTCCTCCGGACTCATGGCCTCCAACTTCTCCACTTCCTCAAAGCGGTTGCCCACCGGACCTGCCTCCTCGTCCTCTGCCGCGCCAATCAGCTCGTCGTATACCATGTGCTTCTTACCCTTACATACCTTGCAGCGCTCCAGAAGGGCGTCAGCAAAGGGCAACTCCTTCTCGCCATAGATGGTCTCAAATTTCAGGGTATCACCCTCGACCGCTACGCGCTCAATACCCTTAATACCAGCCTCCCGGATTTTCTCCGGCTTTAAGGTACCCTTGCAGCCCACGCCGATGATGTAAGCCTTTTCCCGGTCTACCCGGTGCTCCTTGATCAGCTGATTGAAGCTGTAGGTGTCGCAGGGCTTTAAGAATACCAGCGTCCTGCCCTCCAGCTTGGAGGCCTCTATCATATATTTGCTTAAGTTTGCGCCGCAGAACGCGTCGTATACAAAATTCTGTAAGTCTTCTTCCTTATAGAAATAAGCCGGCTCCGGATCGTATCCCATATCGCCCTTTCTCCAGCCCAGAACCTGCGCTACGGTTCCGTCTGCCAGAAGCTCTTTCGCTCTCTCGATTAACCCTTGCATCGCAGATCCTCCAATCTTACATTTTCTCCCAGTTCATGAATTTTCGCTACAAATTCATTCATGGTGGTGGAGAACTTCACGCCCTCAGCCGCAGACACCCACTCTACGCGGGTACGTCCATTTTCCACGCCCAGGTAATCCAGCATGGAGAAAAGCAGCGTCATACGTCTTCTTGCGTAATAGTTTCCTGTGGTGTAATGACAGTCTCCCGGGTGGCAGCCGCAGAGAATCACGCCGTCCGCTCCCCTCTGGAAGGCTCTCAGGATAAACATGGGGTTCACACGGCAGGAGCAGGGCACGCGGATAATCTTTACATCCGCCGGGTAAGCAAGTCGGCTGCTTCCCGCCAGGTCTGCGCCTGCGTAGGAGCACCAGTTGCAGCAGAACGCTACAATCTTCGGTCTAAATTCTGTATTTTCTACCTGCATATCGCATCTACCTCCGCAAGAATTTGTCTGTTTGAGAAGCCCTGCAGATCCATAGCTCCGGACGGGCAGGCAACGGTACATGCTCCGCAGCCCTGACAGAGGGCACTGTTCACAACGGCTACCCGTCTCGTCTCACGGATACCGTGATCATTTACCAGCTGATCCTCGTAGGAAATCGCTCCGTAAGGACATACCTTTTCACAGGTGGAGCAGCCATTACAGAAGATCGGATCTGCCTTGGCCGTACAGGGGTTGGTAACCAGATGATCCTTCGCCAGAAGTCCTATCACCTTTACAGCAGCGGCTCCGGCCTGGGCTACGGTCTCCGGAATATCCTTGGGTCCCTGGCAGACGCCGGACAGGAAAATTCCCGCTGTGGGGGACTCCACCGGACGCAGCTTGGCATGGGACTCGGTCAGGAAATTGTTGGTATCAATGCTGGCTGTCAGCATGGTGGCAATCTTTCTTACATCCGGATTCGGCTCAATGGCAGTAGCCAGGACAACCATATCTGTTTCCATACGAATCTGTCTGTTGTCCAGCAGGTCAGAGGCCTGTACCAGCAGCTTATCGCCCTGGGGCGCTACCTTTCCTACCTGACCCTTGATGTAATGGACTCCATACTCCTCCACTGCCCGACGATAGAACTCGTCGAAGTTCTTGCCCGGAGTACGCACGTCGATGTAGAATACGGTCACATCTACATCCGGATATTTGTCACGAATCAGCATGGCGTGCTTCGCTGTATACATACAGCAAATCTTGGAGCAATAGCTCTTTCCCCTCTTGTCCGCGCAGCGGGACCCCACGCACTGGACAAATACGATGGACTTGGGAGCCTTGTGGTCGGACATACGCTCCAGGTGGCCCTTGGTGGGTCCTGCCGCGTTCATGATACGCTCCAGCTCCAGGGACGTGATGACATCCGGGCTCTGGTTATACGCATATTCATCATACTGATCCAGCTTGATGGTATCAAAGCCGGTCGCTACGACGATAGCGCCGTAATCCACGGTAATGATCTCGTCCTTCTGCTCGTAATCAATCGCACCTGCCTGACATACCTTGGCGCAGACGCCGCATTTTCCGGTCTTGAATTTCATACAGTTTTCACGGTCAATCACCGGAACATTGGGAATCGCCTGGGCGAAGGGCGTATAGATCGCGCTTCGTGTATTCAGTCCCCGATTGAATTCATTGGGAGCCTTCTTGGAAGGACACTTCTCCTGGCAGACGCCGCAGCCGGTACACTTGCTCATATCCACGCTTCTGGCTTTTTTCCGGATATCCACATGGAAATCGCCTACGAAGCCGCTGACCTTCTCTACCTCGCTATATGTATAAATCGTAATCTTCTCATGGGCCGCAGCCTCCACCATTTTCGGTGTCAGGATACAGGCGGAGCAGTCCAGAGTCGGGAAGGTCTTGTCAAGCTGTGACATACGGCCTCCGATACTGGGAGTCTTCTCTACGATATCTACCTCGTAGCCTGCCTCCGCAATATCCAGTGCGGTCTGGATACCCGCGATACCGCCGCCAATCACTAGGGCGCGCTTTACGACCTGGCTGGTGCCCGGCGTCAGAGGCGCGTTCAGCATAACCTTAGCGATGGCTGCCCGGGCCAGGATAATGGCCTTCTCGGTCGCTTCCTCCATATCTTTATGAATCCAGGAGCAATGCTCGCGGATATTGGCAATCTCTACCATGTAGGGATTGATACCGGCCCGCTTTGCCGCCTGGCGAAATGTATTCTCATGCATTCTGGGGGAACAGGAACAGACAACGATACCTGTCAGGTGTTTCTGCTCGATGGCCTCCCGGATTTTCAGCTGTCCTGCTTCAGAACACATATACTGGTAATCTTCCGCGTGAACGACGCCCGGCTCCTTCGCCGCTGCCGCTACCACCCGTCCGATATCTACCGTCGCTGCTATGTTCGTACCGCAATGACAGACAAATACTCCTATTCTCTGCACGTTTTTTCACCTCCTGATTATTTGCTGTATTTGCGGAACGCGCTGGCCAGCAGCTGCTGGGGCAGTTCCTCGTCCAGTAATTCGGGTATCTCGTTGGGGCTTAAGTAATTGCCGCCCCGCTGTCTTACTACCATCTGCCGTACCGCCTCAATGAGCTTCGCAGGCTTTACATCTCTGGGACAACGCTCTACGCAGGCAAAGCAGGAAAGACATTTCCAGATGGTGGTGGAATTTAAAAGGGGCTCTATGTCGCCATTCTCCACATAAGAAACAAACTGATGGGGACGGATATCCATCTCCTCATAAGCGGGACAGGTCGCGGAGCATTTTCCGCATTTCATACATTTCCGGGTGTTGACGCCGCTCATCTCCCGAAGTCTATCGGCCTTCGCCATATCAGCCTTCTGCATCCTCTGCTCCTCCTTCCGTATTTTTCTCAGGAATCAGACCAAGAGCCTCTGCCAGAAGCTCTGTCAGATATGTAACCGGAAGCTTTTTCGCGCTTCCGCTGGTTCTCAGGTTATAGAGGCACAGAGGACAGGCGGTAATCAGCTCTTCCGCTCCGTGATCTGCCGCGGATTCCATGACCCGGTCTACCATCGTACCGGCCAGGGGCTTATCCTTCAGGGATACATAACCGCCGCAGCACTCGTTCCGGTAGGGATATACCACCGTCTCAGCGCCCAGGGCCCGGATAAAATCTTCGATAATAGTCGGATTCTCCGGATCATCAAAGGCCATGATATCACTGGGGCGAAGCAGCATACAGCCGTAATACGCACCGATTTTCCGACCGGTCAGCGGATGGGTAACCTTCTCACGAATGGTATCGAAACCGACGCGATCGCGCAGAACCTCCAGATAGTGAAGAACTTTTGTCTCTCCTTCATAGGGTTTTTCAAGCTTCAGATAATTGTTGGCACGGGTGCGGATGTCCTCCACATTCTGCATGTCATCGTTGACGCGCTTGATCACATGATGACAGGCGGAGCAGAGGGTTACCAGATCCTGTCCCTTTTCCTTCGCGTCATTCAGGGCGCGGACTGCGGACAGCTTCGTGGCAATCTCATCGGACGCCAGCGGATAGACGGCTCCGCAGCACTGCCAGGCTTCGATTTCCTCCAGGGTAAATCCCAGGGCTTCTGCCGACATTCTGGCGTATCGGTCCAGGTCCTGCGCTTTGTTCTTTAACGTGCAGCCCGGATAGTAGCTGTACACCATTTGACTACCTCCTTTTTGTTTCTTATTTGTTGCAAAGTTGTCTGTTTGACATTTTTCTATCAATCTACATTATTATACTACGTTGTTAAAGGTTTAACAACCCCTAAATGATATTTTTTTGTTAGTTTTTTGGAGTTTTTTGGATGATATGTTATATTTTTGTGTCAAGTCAACATGAGTTTTTGTTAATTCCGACTTATATAGTCGGAATTCCGCTTTGTTAATTGTGTGTCAATGAAGTGATTTTACGTTATGTACCGTGGGGGAGACGGATAGCCGGGTGGGAACACGCCTATCCGTCTCCCCCACGGGGATATACTTCTGCGCGCAAAAAGCAGCCCCGGCTATCCAAGGCGCTTTGCTGTTGGATAGCCGGGGCTGCTTTTTGAATTTACGTTTCTATCAGAATTATATAACTAGTCTTCTTTCATGACGTCGCCGATGAACGCTTTCAGCACTTCCGCGGAGTGTTCTACCTGCCGCCTCTCCTCGTCGGTCATGGTGATCTTGATGGTCTTGCTGATACCCTCTTCGTTAACTACGCAGGGGATACTGATGCAGGATCCTTCCAGGCTCTCGCCATACTCTTTTCCCAGCACATGGGCTACCGGAAGTACCGTGTTCTGGTTCTTCAGGATAGACTCTACGATACGGAAGGTGGACATGGCGATTCCGTCGAAGGTGGCGCCCTTCAGGGAAATGACGTCCGCGCCGCCGGTCTTGGCTTTATTGGCAATCTGCTCCTTGACTTCCTCTTTTTCCTTCTCTTCTGCAGGCAGGAAGTGATCGATGGGCTCGCCTGCTACGTTGACGCTGCTCCAGATGGGGACCTGGGTGTCGCCGTGCTCGCCCAGAATGTAACCCTGGATGTCGCGGATATCTACCTTTACGCGCTCGCCTAAGAGATAACGGAAGCGGGCGGTATCAAGGGAGGTTCCGGTTCCGATAACCCGCTCCTTCGGAAGGCCGGTTTCCTTCTGAATCAGGTAGGTATTCACATCTACCGGGTTCGATACTACGATGATCAGCGGATTCTTTGCGTATTTCATGATGTTCTTCGCGATGCTTCTCGCCACGCCGGTATTTACCTTGGCAAGCTCCAGGCGGGTCTGGCCGGGTTTTCTCGGTACACCTGCGGTCACGATGATGATCTTCGCGTCCGCGCACTCCTCATAGCCGCCCTGGCGGACACGCACCTGACTGTAATACGCGGTTCCGTGTGAGATATCCAGTGCAGCACCCTTCGCGCGATCCTCGTTCAAGTCTACCAGGACAATCTCTCCTACCTGTGCACGAAGCATCAGGGTATAGCAGATAGTCTCTCCTACGTTTCCAGCTCCAATTACTACGATCTTGTTTGATGTCTCATTTGCCATACTGTTACCTCACTCTTTCTCGTCCCCAAAACGTGATATTTTTCACAATATTGATATTTTTTTATCAACCTCTTGCATTATAGCACGTACACTTCGGTTATGCAAGAGGCATTTTGGATTTTTGTATTTCTATTTGTACAATTTTTTCTGTGGATAAACAAATTCTTAACGAAATCTAATAGAAAGTGTGAGGAAATCCCACTCTTTCTATGCAGTAAGAATGCGGCTGCCGCGTCGCAAAAAATAATGCCGATAAGAAATATCGTTACAATACCTCTTATCGACATTATATGACCTAATACTGACATTCCTGTCAATCTTTATGAATGCATCCTCTTAATAACCTTCAGTCTCGTGAACTCCTCACGTTCCTTCTCCTCCAGAGCGTTGGAGATGTCTTTGGTCAGCGCCTCGTAGCGGGGGATGGTGATGTTCTTCAGCGCGTTGGCACGCTTCTGAGCCTTCTTGATATTGGCCGCCAGCTGGTAGGCGGAATTCTCTACCGCGGACAGCTTGATGGTCAGGTCTTTTACCTTCTCAAAGGAGACTCTGGCGATATCCAGGGATTCCCTGGTGCTGTAAAAGGCGTAGGCCGGAGTACGGGTGGCTGCGTCGTAGCGGACCAGGGGAATTTCAGTACCCATGATGCTTCGGGTCTTCACTTCCACCGTATCCTCGATGGGCACATTCCGGGCCACATCGGCTACCGCGTTGATACCCAGCTCCATGTCAGCCCTCTGAAGCGCCGCGTAAGCCGTGGTGAAGGTGGTGCGAATCTCAGCCTGGATATCCTTGGCCTGATCCACCAGACCCATCAGCTCCCGGATCAGAATATTCCGCTTCTTGTCCATCAGCTCATAGCCCTGCTTTGCCAGCTTCAGGGAGTTCTTCGCACGTATGAGGTTGCCTTTTGTAGGAACTGCATTGTTATCCATACAGTTTCCTCCTTCTTAATTTTTGTGCATCTAAGGCAGTGAATGAATGCGAACGTAGTGAACATTAATTCGCTGGCTTGTAGTACTTGTCGAGGATCTTCGTATCCACACGATCCAGCTCTTCTCTCGGCAGCATGCCAAGAAGCTCCCAGCCGATATTCAGAGTCTCCTCAATGGTACGGTTCTCCTCCGGACCCTGGCCTACAAAGCGGGCCTCAAAGGCCTTACCGAACTGCAGATACTTCTTATCAATCGGAGACAGCTCATCCTCACCGATAACGGAAGCCAGCGCCCTCGCGTCTCCCACCTTCGCGTAGGATGAGAACAGCTGGTTCGCCAGATCCTGATGATCCTCACGGGTGTAACCGGCACCGATACCATCCTTCATCAGACGGGACAGGGACGGCAGCACGCTGATAGGCGGATAAACAGCCTGTCCGTGCAGCTCACGATCCAATACGATCTGACCCTCGGTGATGTAACCGGTCAGGTCCGGAATCGGGTGGGTAATATCGTCGTTGGGCATGGTCAGAATCGGAATCTGTGTCACAGAACCGTTGACGCCCTCTACAATGCCGGCACGCTCATAGATGGTAGCCAGCTCACTGTATAAGTAACCCGGGTAACCCTTTCTGGACGGAATTTCTCCCTTAGAGGAAGATACCTCACGCATGGCCTCCGCGAAAGAAGTCATATCCGTCAGGATAACCAGGATGTGCATATTGCACTCAAAAGCAAGGTACTCGGCAGCGGTCAGAGCCACACGCGGTGTAATCAGACGCTCTACCACCGGGTCATTTGCCAGGTTCATAAACATGGTAACGTGCTCGGAAGCTCCGCTCTCATCAAATGCGCGGCGGAAGAAATCCGCTACGTCGTGCTTCACGCCCATAGCTGCGAATACGATACCGAACTGCTCATCGGAATCATCACCCAGGGAAGCCTGCTTTACCAGCTGTGCTGCCAGCTGATCATGGGGCAGACCGTTTCCGGAAAAGATCGGAAGCTTCTGTCCACGAATCAGAGTAGTCAGACCGTCGATAGCGGAAAATCCGGTACGGATGTAGTTACGCGGATACTCACGGGTTACCGGATTCAGCGGCTGTCCGTTGACATTCCGGTGAATATCGGAGACGATCTCGCCCAGACCGTCGATGGGCTGTCCGATACCGTTGAAGGTACGGCCCAGGATCTCCGGGGAAAGGGCAATCTCCATGGGATGGCCGGTCAGCTTGGTGTGGGTATTGCGAAGAGACATATTGTCCGTTCCGCCGAACACCTGGATAACCGCCTTATCCTTATAGCACTCGATGATACGGCCCAGCTCTTTCTTATTGCCGTCCACCGTAATCTCTACGATCTCCTCGTAGGACGCGTTCTGTACGCCTTCCAGGGCAATCAGGGGGCCGTTGATTTCACTTAAGCCTAAATATTCAATTGACATTTTCTCTTCCTCCCCTTACGCGTTCTTTTCCAGTACGCGATCGTAGAACTCATCGATCGCTTTCTTGTAATCGTCGAACATCTCCAGATGGTCGTTGGGCACATCATACTTGATGGCAATGACCTTCTCGAAGATATTTTCACGCTTCAGCACGGACATGGGCATGCCCTGTGTAATCAGCGCCTTGGACTTGTCATAGAGATAGAGAATGATCTCCATCATCTTCATCTGCTTTTCCATGGGGACACAGGTATCATCCGGATGGAACGCATTCTGCTGCAGGAAGCCCAGACGTACTACTCTGGAAATCTCCAGAACCAGCTTCTGATCATCCGGAAGCACATCACTGCCGATCAGCTTTACAATCTCCATCAGACTGCTCTCCTGGTTCAGGATGACCATCAGACGATTTCTGCAGTCCATGAAATCCTTTGCCACATGATCCTTGTACCAGGGCGCCAGATCGGATACGTACTCACTGTAGCTGCTGAGCCAGTGAATAGCCGGGAAATGACGGGCATATGCCAGAGACTTATCCAGTCCCCAGAAGCAGCGGACGAAACGCTTGGTATTCTGGGTTACCGGCTCGGAGAAGTCGCCGCCCTGGGGGGATACAGCTCCGATGATGGATACGCTTCCTTCTGTTCCGTTTAAGTTCTGCATCATGCCGGCGCGCTCATAGAACGCGGACAGACGGGACGCCAGGTATGCCGGGAAGCCTTCCTCGGCGGGCATCTCCTCCAGACGTCCGGACAGCTCACGAAGCGCCTCGGCCCAACGGGAGGTGGAGTCTGCCATGATGGCAACGTCATAGCCCATATCTCTATAGTACTCTGCCAGAGTAACACCTGTGTAAATACTTGCCTCACGGGCTGCCACCGGCATGTTGGAGGTATTGGCAATCAGAGTGGTACGCTCCATCAAGGGGTTGCCTGTCTTCGGGTCAACCAGCTTGGAGAAGTCCTCCAGTACCTGTGTCATCTCATTGCCACGCTCGCCGCAGCCGATATAGATGATGATATCCGCATCGGACCATTTCGCGATCTGATGCTGGGTCATGGTCTTACCGGTTCCGAATCCGCCGGGAATCGCTGCGGTACCGCCCTTGGCGATAGGGAACAGGGTATCCAGGATACGCTGTCCGGTAACCAGCGGCTTGGAAGCCGGGTAACGCCTGGTGGTCGGTCTCGGCACACGGATGGGCCATTTCTGCATCATGGTCAGTTCTTTTTCGGTGCCGTCGTCCAGCTGCAGTACCGCGATGGTATCACAGATGGTATACTGGCCATCCGGCATGACCTTCGTTAAGGTACCGGACAGGTTTGGCGGAACCATAACCTTATGTGTGATGGCCTTTGTCTCCGGCACTTCGCAGATGATGGAGCCGCCGCTGACACGGTCGCCCTCTTTTACGATCATATGCGCGTCCCAGAGCTTCTCTTTGTTCAGGGAATCTACGACGGTACCACGGCTGATATAAGCGCCGCCGATCTTCGCGATCTCGCTTAAAGGACGCTCGATACCGTCGAAAATATTGTGCAGGATTCCGGGAGCCAGATACACGGAAATCGCGTCGCCGGTGGCTTCTACGATCTCGCCAGGCTTGATGCCGGTGGTCTCCTCGAATACCTGAATGGTTGTTCTGTCTTTATCCAGACCGATGACCTCGCCTACCAGCTTTTCCTTGCCTACGTAGACCATCTCAGCCATCTTAAAGCCTGTGTTGCCTTTGATGTATACAACAGGGCCGTTGATTCCATAAATAACGCCTGTTCTATTCATGGTGTGCTCCTCCTTTTAACTGGAAGCTCTCCTTTGCCTCTGCCAGCTTGCTCTCAAAGGAATTATCGATGAGAATATTCCGGCCCGGCAGTACGGCGCGTGTTCCGCCCAGGAAGGAGTATTCGCTGACCGTCACCGGTGCGCCTACTTCTGTCTCAATGCTGAATTTCTTCTGTGCGTCAGACGGATCGATGTAAAGGATAATCTCATCTCCGCCTGCAAATTCTTTTGCGTCACGCAGCTGCTTTATCAGCATCTGGTGATATTCTCTGGTCTCCGCAAAGCGGGACAGCAGATCCTTTACCTCCACAAAAAGCTTTTCTTTCAGTTCATCCTGCTTTTTGCTTAAGGTTCTCTTGATTTCAATCTGTTCCTCGGAGAACTGCTTGTTATTCTCACGTACCAGACGATCGGTCTCGGTCTTGATCTCAAGCTCCTCCTGACGACGCTTCTTCTCCTGATGCTCCTCAAAAATCTTCCGCATGGCATCCGTATATTCGCGGATCATGGCGTCGCTTTTATTTCTCGCCTCTTCCATGGCGTAGGTCGTAAAATGCTGCAGTTTTTCTTCTGTCGTCATTGCGATCACCTTCCTTTTCACTCTAAAGCTTGACTCCGATGGCCTCATTTACATAGGAGGTAATGAAATTCTCTCCTCTGGTGGTGCCATGGCGGTCCGGAATTTCAATGAGAAGCGGCAGGCTGCGGCCCTGGCGGGCTTCGGCGATGACCTCCGGAAATTCCTGACCGAACTTCTCCGTCAGAACCACCACAGCGATATCCTTATCTGCCATGGCGCGGTTCAGTTCCGCCTTCAGCTCCTCTTTTTCATGAACGACAGCGCCCTCGATACCTGCCAGGCGCATGCCTGTGCAGGTATCGATATTGTCGCTTATCAAATACATCTTCATATCAATTCCGCCTTTCGGGTCAGAGATTTACAGCTTACCAAGAATCATGAAGGAGATGATCAGACCATACAGAGCGATACCTTCGGCCATAGCTACGAAAATCATGGACTTACCGAAGATGCTCTGATCCTCACTGATTGCACCCAGTGCTGCGCTTGCGGAAGATGCTACTGCGATACCGGAACCGATACCGGAAAGGCTGGTAGCCAGTGCTGCTGCGATGTATCCAAGACCTGTGGACATGCCTGCTGCGGTCTCTGCGGCAGTCTCAGCTGCCTGTACGTTTCCGCCGTATGCAAGAACGGCTGCCAGAGCCAGAGTACCAAAGAAGAAGAAGCAGTTGCATCCAAGGCTTCTCTTATAACGGCTGCGGGAGGGCTGTCCCAGGAAATATGCTCCGAACGGAACCATAATGCTTAAAACAAGAGCTGCAACCAGTAATACTTTCACTAACATAGACATTTTGAATTTCCTCCTTTAAATACCTTTTGTAATAATTTTTATAAATAATTTAAATTATTGCTTCTGTATCTTTATTTCTCGTTCATTCTATAAGGCTTGAACGCATGTCCCGTTCCCTTGTAGAAACGGCTGAATAACTCGTAGTACTCCAGACGAAGTACCTGAATACCTACAATCAGACCCTCCATCGCGCAGACAAAGGCATTGCCCAGTACGATGACAAGCCAGTTGCCGGTAGCGCCGTTCTCAAAGCCTGCCAGCATCAGAACGACCTCCATCATGGCCGCATGGCTGACTGCGAAGGCTCCGATACGGACAAAGGACAGGGTGTTTGAGAAGAAGCTCAAGAGTACCTCAAACATCTCGAAGAAGGTCAGCACCAGATACATGGCCACGCCGCCATCCAACTCTGCTTTCTTCTTCTCCATCCAGGCGGTCAGCGGCTCCTTGAAGGCCATAGCCAGAAGCGGAAGTCCCAGAACCAGCACCATGATAATAGTAGCCGGAAGCGCATGTCCGCTCATAAAGAGAATCAGGCTTGCTACTACAAAGCCGTAGAAGATAAAGCCTGCCACACCGTTGGTATCAAACCAGGTGCCTTCGATATCATGATTCCGCACCGCCACGATAATATGAAGAATCATCGCAGTCAGAATCAGGAACATACCAAATACGATGGCTACCACAAATACGGTATTCATCTGGCCTACCACCGGAAGCGTCATCATAGCTTCCTTGGGCTTCAGCCAGCGGGCCGGGAGCACATCCTCGAAACCGAAGAAGCTGCCGTACATGAAACCGAAGAAGGTAGAGAAGATACCGGCGCTGCCGATAATCGCCGCCAGATCCATACCCTTCTTCTTATACAGGAAGAAGCCGCCCAGCAGCAGTACCAGGCCCTGTCCCACATCGCCGAACATGGCGCCGAAGATAAAGGCATAGGTGATGGCTACGAACATGGTCGGATCCATCTCATTGTAGGCCGGAAGTCCATACATCTTCACATACATCTCGAAGGGACGGAAAATCTTCAGGTTATGAAGCTTCGTGGGCGGGGTGCTGAAGATATTGTCATGGTCATCCTCCACCACCACGAAGGTCTGCTCGTCATCCTCAATCTCCTTCTGGAAGGCGTCTGCCTGATCCTCCGGCATCCAGCCGCAGAGGATATAAAACACATTGTCCTTCTCCTTGGTCAGGGCTGCGTACTTCCGGATATCGAAGCTTGCGCTGCGCTTTTTCAGGTAAGCAGAAGCGGCTGCCAGCTCATCGATGCGGTCTGCCACAACGGAAGTAATCTTCTGATCCATCGACACAAGTTCCTCATCCAGCTTCGCCAGCTCTTCTTTCAGCTCTTCGTATGCATGGGTCGGCGTTCCTTCGTACTCATCCGGAATAAAGATATGTTCAAAATGCATGGACGCGTACACCGCGTCAATCTTATCCGCCAGGGAAGCCGGTACGAAGTATACTCCGTAAACGTATTCCTCATCGCTTTTACACTTATAGAAAATCGTATCCAGCGTGTCATATACATAGCGGTCGAACTTGTCGAAGTACTCCTTGGAAATCCGTCCGAAGCGGTATTTCTCATAATGGAAATTTAGCAGGCTGTGGACATCGAATTCCAGTCCCTGAAAGGGCTCGATACTATCCATGGAAGCCTTGCATTTCTCACACTTCGCTATGAGCTCTGTCTTCCGCTCCTTCAGATCCGTCAGGTTCTTTTCCGCTTCTCTTAAAATCTGCTCCGCTTTATCCACCGTCATATCGGGGAATTCCCGATCTGTGTGCAGATCCGCGGGGAGATACTCTGAAGCCTGACGCAGAATCTCTTCATAGGGATTCTTATCGGTGTAGGCTCTCAGATTCTGTACCGTCTTAAGCTCAGTCAGGGCGTGTTCCAGCTGTATCTCATACTTGGAAAGATACTGACCGGCCATGCGCTCAATATCATTCCTGGGGCCCGTGATGCTTAAGAACTTCATCTTTACAATCACTTGCTACTACCTCCTCTACTGGTTACCGGCGTCTTTCGACTGCTCGATATATTTCAGCGTCTCACTGGCCGGAAGTCCGTAACGGACGCCCTCCAGCACGGTCGTCAGCTTATCCAGCTCCTGCTCCTTGTCGTACAGGTAACCGGTAATCGCTGCCAGGGAATAGGGGTTCTGCCGCTTTTCCTCTGTGTATACCTTCCGCAGAAATCTATCGTAGACAGTCTCCAGTTCCCGGCTGTCCAGCTTCATAAAACGTTTTCCGTAATAGGTCTTCTGGATGGCCTCCTCCAGAGCTCTCTCATCTGCTGCCGCCACCATGGCGCGGATATCGCTGTCATGGAGCTTATAGGTCACCGGAATCAGAAGCGTATAGGTCGAAGCTTCCGACATCTGATAGTATTTCTTTGCCCGGTAAATCCACATCATATTCAGCAGATCAATCTGGCTTCCCAGGCTTCTGGCCAGAAGCGACTTGGTCTTGCCCTTTGTCTGCTTGCTGTTCTGTTTCCATATCATAGAGAAATAATACAGATCCAGTGTCATTTCATAATCAAAGAGACTTGCGTTCTCCACATGATCCAGCTTCTGCAGTACCTTATAGTATTCGGTGCCCTTCAGTGCTTCCAGAATCTCGGGTACCGTCCCTGTCTCAGCCAGCTTTTCCAGCGGTATGTCGGTGTAACGCTGTACCATGCTCCGAAGCTCCTTCTCTTCCGCGGTACGATCGCCGTGGTTGAAGGCTCTACGGAAGGCTCGCTTGATAATGGCGATATCAAACTTGCTGAAGTAAAGCCGCAGGATCTTTTTCTGTTCCTTATCGCAGAAACGATAGATCTTGGAGAAATCGTAATACAGCGTACCGACCAGCAGTCTCTCAATCTGACCCCGGTGAAGCTCCGTCTCATCATATCCCTTAAACAGGGCTTCATAGGCCGGAATCTTTTTCAAATAGGCCACCGCCTGCGGAACACTCTCCATAGCTGCCAGCTTCTCAAAATCAGAATGCGTCAGAAGCCTGCTGTCCATGGCCCGTATCTTTGTGGCAACGGCACTGTATTTCATCAGTTCGCCCATGCCTATTCTCCTATCATCTTATCAAAAATCGCAGCCGCCAGCTTCTCATGATTCTGGCTGTACTCCGCATCCATGGCCGCCAGTTCCCGGTCGGTCTCCTGCTTCATCTTCAGAAGCTCATTTTCTGCTTCCAACCGAAGCTTCTCATTCAGAGTTTTCAGCTTCTCCTGCGTCTGCGCGTCAATCTCCTTATCAAAGGCCTGTGTCTTCGCCTCATACTCAGCCGCGATCTGCTTCTTCTGCTCTGCCGCCTTCTCCTCCAGAGCCACTGCCGCGCTCTCGATCTCAGAAAGCCTGCCAAGCACTGCTTCCATCTGCTCCATGCAAATCCCTCCTGTCTCGTCATAGTCTTTGAATCCAGATTATACTATACTCTTTTTTTCAAAAAAGCTATAGCAAAATCCACCTAAAATGTATCATTTTCCATTGGCATTTTCTACAAATTCATGTATAAATTGCCATATCTTCGGCATATTGCCCCACTTATAACATTCCCTCTTTTCGGTTATTCCGGATAATGATACATTTTACACACTTGTGTGTAATTTCCCCTGTTAGAGAAAAAATTCCCCGACAGTAGAGTCGAGGAATTTCATGCACAATATTAGTTGTATTTACGCTTTCTAGCTGCTTCAGATTTCTTCTTACGTCTTACGCTCGGTTTCTCGTAATGCTCTCTCTTACGGATCTCCTGCTGAATACCAGCCTTTGCACAGTTTCTCTTAAAACGACGCAGAGCGCTATCTAAAGTCTCGT
>USDU01000009.1 GCA_900553635.1 uncultured Lachnospiraceae bacterium
TGGCTCCTGCGTCGGTGCTGTAGTCGTAGTACATGATACGGCTGTCGGGATCTTCGGCGTGGAGCGTGATCCGGGCGTTCGCCGCATCCTGCCTGGTCAGTGTATAGCAGACATTGACCGGATCGGTCGTGTCCGGACGTACCGGAGAGGATACAGGCTCCGGTGTGTCGGTTGTGGGCAGCTCTGGCAGGTTTTTCCCCTTCTGAAGACCAAAGAACGCGGCAATTCCAGCGGCGTCACATTTGCCGAGCTCTGCCAGCTTTTCATCGGTATTCATGCGTGCCCAGTCGTCATCCTGATCCATGTAACCGTGCTCGATGATGATAGCCGGAATCCTAAGCGCCTTGCTTTCCCGGATGATTCCATAGTAATCTGCCCCTTTGCTTCCAAGCCGTGTCTTCACCCCTTTGGATACGAAGCCGTCGCCGACCAGCCGGCTCAGCACCTGATCGCCGACACCCTTTCCCCAGGCGTAGTAGCTTCCGAAAGCTGAGGTGAATACTTCGGATCCGAAAAAATTGTGTTCCTCTGAGGCATTCAGATGCAGACTAATCAGATAGTCCGCGCCTACGGATTTTGCGTAGGCCGCCCGCTGTTTCAGGGTCAGGGCTTTGTCTGTCTCCCGCGTATACAGAACTTCCACATTGCCGTAGGCGGACAGCTCCGCGCCTGCCGCCTGCGCGATTTTCAGCGTCAGATCCTTTTCGAAGGTATCACGGTATTTCGCGCCCAGCTCCTGCTCGTCGGTGATTCCCGGACCGCCGTGACCGGGATCGAGGACGATGCGGATACGGGGAACCCTGGGTTCCGCAGCCAGTTCTTCCGGACTCAAAAGCCCTGTCTCATTTGACTGCGCGTCGGCGTCTTCCTTTTCTGTTCCCTCCGTCTCAGCGTTTCCATTTTCTTCCAATTCTTTCTCATCACTTGCGGATGCCGCATCCTCTCCTGCTGCCATAAACACATTTCCCCCGGACGCCAAAAGAGCAGACCCGGCATCACTGCCAGGTCCGCTGATTTCATTGTCTTGCATGGAATATACCAGAAGCAGGGCGATGACTGCCACGCAGAGCACCGCCGCCCCGGTCAGAACATATTGCAGCCGGAGTAACGCCTTTTTCCGTCTTCTTTTACTGTTCTTTTTCATACTATCTTACCGTTTTTTATTCTGTCTGGTTCCTGTTTTCAGCCCTTCCTGTTACTCATTTCGAATCGCTGCCAGCGGACTTAAGCGCATAGCCCGAAGTGCCGGGAACAATCCTGCCAGCATACCGATCACTACCGCGAAAACAAGCGCCAGCAGCGTCAGATAGGGAGGAATGTATGACACATTCGAGTAATAACTGTCCCGCAGGATGAAATTGATAATGGCCGATATCATATAGCTGAGAACGATTCCCGCAATTCCACCGATGAAACCGATAAAGCCCGCCTCTGCCAGGAACATATTGCGGATAGCAGACATATCGCAGCCCAGCACCTTCATGACGCCGATTTCCTTGGTTCTCTCATAGATGGACATCATCATGGTATTCGCGATGCCAATAGCAGCCACGAACAGGGATACCGCGCCGATACCGCCCAGGGTCGCCTGAATGGAACGGGAGCTCTGTTGTACCTGCTCCATCCATTCCGCATTGCTGTTGGCCTGCAGTCCCAGATTCTGTATCTCCTGCTGCACAGCCTTGACATTCTTCATATCGTCCACGCGGATATAAGCCGAATCGTAATAAATCTCTTTATAGGGCTTGCCGGACTTGGTGGTAGGCTGGCCCGGAATGGCCTTTCCCTTATAAATCTTTTTCAACTGCATTTTCAGCGCTTCCACATCACAGAGTACGCTGTTGGAATTCTCCGTATAGTCATTTTCTGTACCCGCCATCACGCCGCAGGCCGGAATCAGATACTTCTTCGGCGCTGCCACCGGAGCTCCCTTCTCGTCGGTACCGCCATTCTTGCTGTTCCAGTAGGCGTCCGTATCGAAAATGATAAACAGCGGATCCTTCATATAATCAATGTCTGCCAGCTGGCCCGTATCCCAGTAATACTGGTTCGTCTTTGCGTCATAAAAGTCCGTGATTACCGTATTACCGTATAAGAATTTCAGCTCCGAGTCTGACAGCGGCAGCTCGCTTCCCTCTGTCAGCTCCAGGTTCATCTTCTGCAGGGCTTCCTTACTCATACCCTGAATATTCAGATAAGCTTCCCATTTTCCATACTTGGCAATGGCTGAGGTGGAAAGAACCGGGGAGGCGAGCTCCACGTGATCGATGGCTGCCAGCGTCTCTATCATGGTATCGTTGATCCGGATCGGCTCATTGTCGGCAGAGCCGGACGAACTGCTTTCCGCAGTCATGGCCATGCCGCCCCCGCCGTAATGCATTCCGCCGCCATTTTCATTGGGATAGACCGTAATCGTGGTCAGGCCTCCGTACTGCTCGATCTGTTCCATATTGGACTTGCTGAGTCCCAGTCCCAGGGAAATCATAACCATAATGGAAGCCGTTCCCACAACTACGCCCAGCACCGTCAGAACTGTTCTGAGCTTCCGCCTCCAGAGGCTGCTCAGACTCATTTTGAGCAAATCGCTAAAACTCATGGATTACTCCTTTTCTGTATCGTCTGCGTCGTCAGTGTCTTCTGCGTCCCCGCCCAGATCCACTTCCTCCAGGCCGTCCAAATCCTCTGCGTCCAGAAGAGCTGCCGCTTTCTTTGCCTTTTTCTTACGAATGACGATAACAGCCACAACGGCTGCAAGGATAAGCACCAGCGGAACCAGGACATACCAGATCTTGAAGCCGCCCTGGGACTGACTGCCGTCGTCCATCATTCCGTCGTCCGTCATTCCGTCGTCATAATCCATCATTTCCGTCACATAGAGCTCCATCTCTTTTTCGATGGTTGTTTTTTCTCCGGACTCGTCCTCAAAGGTAATGAGAATTTTCACCTTGCCATCGTCTGTGGTGGCTGCCGCGCCGCTCAGATACGCGTCCACGGAACCGGTTGCGCCCGGATCGATATTGCCCAGATAGGTGTCGCCGCCGGTGACGGAATCTGCCTGGAATTTTACAGAAGCATTGTAAAGCTTGGTTTTGCCGATATTATAGAGGCTGAAGGATACGTTAGCCTCACCGCCCACCTCGATGGACTGGGGCGTCACCTCGACACTGCTGGTGTCAATCCGTGCCTCCTGGCGCACCGGAATGGATACGCTGGCGGTATTCTCATAAGCGTTGACACTCTCGTCCTCATAATTCATCTTTACATTGATGACGTAAGGCTTCTGAGCCAGGTCGGAACGGGCCTCCAGTTCAATGCTGATGTCCTTGTTCGCGCCTGCCGCAATCTTGTCCACGAATACGGTGCTGGATCCTGCGGTGGGCAGGAAGGAAGCCGCCACATAGGTGGTATCGGTGCTCTCGCTGGCCGCCTGGATATCAAATACCATATTCTTTACCGCGGTAGCCTTGGAGGTGTTCTGCATGTGCAAGGTCAGCGTGAAGGTGTCTCCTGCGTGTACGGTCTCCGGACTGGTGGAAAATCCGGTTACAATGACACGAGGCGTAGAAGACTTGCCGTCTGCTGAGATTCCTGTGGTTCCCACTACTTTTACGTAGGAAGTCAGGGTTACGGTAGTCAGGCTCTTGTCATCATTTTCAAAGGTTACACTAAAGGAAATGGGCATATAGCCGCTGGGCGCATCCTTTCTTGTCTTCAGCGTCCAGGTCAGCTCCCGGCGCCGCTCCATATCCGTACCGCCGTCGTCTGTACCCGGCAGACGGTCGATAGTCTGGCTGTAATTGGAGGTTTCAATCTCGAAGGGCCATTTTGCCGCGTCCTCGCTGATAGCCGGAGTCACTACCACATTTTTCACACGGGTACGTCCCATGTTGACCACCGGAAGCACCACGTTGACCTGCTGGCCCGCGTTGGCCACCGGGGTTACCCAGTTACCGCCCACCATGATGTTATTGTTGGTGGTCGTCGGGGTGGTGTCGGGGGTGGTGTCACCGGTGTCCGCTGATGAAACAAAGGTATCCAGCTTTGCGGTTGCCTTGGCCAGATATGCGGTTACCTGCTCACTGGTACGCATATTGGAAATGACTGTTTCTGCATCCTTCTTTGCTTTGTCAAAATCAGCCTTCTTATCGGCAGACACGGAATCCTTCAACGCATCATAATAATCCGCAAGCTGATCCAGTGCATTTTTCTTAGCATCTGCCAATTGCTCCGCTGGGGTCTTTTCTGTTCCTGTTGTAACTCCCGCTCCGGCTCCACCTGTCGGTTCCGCCTGCACCGCCGGAGTTCCTGCCGTCGCCTGCGCTACCATGGGCTGTGCCATTCCCGCTGCCGGAACTGCCAACGCGCCGCACATCATCAGCACCAGTATTTTTTTCATCCACTTATTCTTCATTTATCTTATTCCCCCTCTATCTGCTCTGATTTATTTCGATTGTCTTCTATCTTCACAATCTTACCATCAATAATATGAAAAATCCGATCCGCGAAGCTGGCCAGATGGTTGTCATGGGTTACCATCACCAGGGTCTGATTCCGCTCCCGGACTACCTTCTGCATCAACCGCATGACCTCTGCTGAAGTGTTCGAGTCCAGATTACCCGTAGGCTCGTCAGCAAAGATAATCTCCGGATCCAGCACCAGGGCTCTCGCCACGCCCACACGCTGCTGCTGGCCGCCCGACATCTCGTTGGGCCGGTGATCCTTGTGCTTGGACAGTCCCACCAGTTCCAGCATCTTATCGGCTTTTTCCATCCGTTCCTTCTTCGGCACGCCACGAAACATCAGCGGCAGCGCCACATTTTCCACAGCGTCCATGGTGCCCAGCAGATTAAAGGACTGGAAGATAAAGCCCACATGCTCCCGCCGGAACTTTACCAGCTGGTTCTCATTCATTTTCTCCAGATGCTGTCCTGCTATGACAATCTCGCCCTTCGTGGGCTTCTCCAGTCCTGCCAGCATGTTCAGCATCGTCGATTTACCGGAACCGGAGGTTCCCACGATGGAACAGAACTCCCCGCGGTAAATCGTCAAATCCACACCGTTCAGCGCACGTACCTTATTTTCGCCGACTCGGTAAATCTTATAAAGATTCTTCACCTGAATCACAGGTTCTCTTTTCTGCGCCATTTTCTCTCTCCTGTGCCTGCGGTCCTGCCGCGCCCGGCAGGGCGAACCGCTACATCTAGTGTTATCTATGATCAAGTATAGCATACGCCTAACATAAAAACTATTTAAGAAATTATTAATTTGCTGCATGCGAAAACCCCGAAAGCCACTGTCCGCCTCCGGGGTTCCACACTATTTTCTATTCTTTTTACATATCCAGCGGATACTTGTCTGTCAGGCTCTTTACCAGCGCTTTCGCCTTCTCAGTGGCACTCTCGCCCTCCTTGATCATCAGGGCTACCGCCTCCGCGATGGTCTCCATATTCTCTTCCTTCAGTCCTCTTGCCGTAACCGCCGGAGTTCCGATGCGGACGCCGCTGGTGACGAAGGCCGATTTCGGGTCGTTGGGAATGGTGTTTTTGTTTGCGGTGATATTGGCCGCGTCCAGCAGATGCTCCACCTCTTTACCGGTCAGGTCAAAGGGCGTCAGGTCTATCAGCATCAGGTGATTGTCGGTACCGCCGGACACGATCTTGATGCCGCGGTCCATCAGTCCCTTGCAGAGCGCCTGGGCGTTCTTTACAATCTGCTGCTGATATTCTTTATATTCAGGCTGCAGCGCCTCCTGGAAGCAGACTGCCTTGGCCGCAATCACATGCATCAGCGGACCGCCCTGGATGCCCGGGAAGACAGCCTTGTTGAAGTTGAACTGCTTCGCGGTCGCCGCGTCGGAGAGAATCATGCCGCCTCTGGGTCCTCTGAGGGTCTTGTGGGTGGTGGTCGTCGTCACATGGGCGTAAGGAATCGGGCTCGGATGCACGCCTGCCGCCACTAGTCCGGCGATGTGCGCCATATCCACCATCAGGTAAGCACCCACCTCGTCGGCAATCTCACGGAACCGCTTGAAATCAATGGTTCTGGCGTAAGCGCTGGCTCCGGCGATGATCATCTTCGGCTTGCACTCCTTCGCGATACGCAAGATTTCATCGTAATCCAGCACACCATCGTCGTTGACTCCGTACGGAACCACGTTAAAATAGGTTCCGGAGAAGTTCGCGGGGCTTCCGTGTGTCAGGTGTCCGCCGTGGGCCAGATTCTGTCCCATGATGGTATCGCCCGGCTTCAGCATGGCGAACTGTACTGCCATATTGGCCTGCGCGCCGGAATGGGGCTGTACATTCACGTACTCGCAGCCGAAGAGCTTCTTCGCCCGCTCACGTGCCAGCTCCTCCACCTCGTCCACGCATTCGCAGCCGCCGTAATAACGTTTTCCCGGATATCCTTCTGCATATTTATTGGTCAGGGGGCTTCCCATGGCGGCCATGACCGCTTTGGATACCCAGTTTTCCGATGCAATCAGCTCAATATGACTGTTCTGACGGGCCATCTCTGCCTCGATGGCTGCCGCTACTTCCTTGTCCACTGCCTTCACTTCATCCAATGAATACATTGTAAAATCCTCCTCGTTTTACGGCGCTTCGACTGTGAGTGTCTTTCTCTGGCGCACATTTGTCTTTTTTGTTTGCTTTATTATATGAAAGCAGACCGAAAAAAGCAAGTATTTTTTTGCAAAATATTATAGTTCGTATATTTGTAAACCCAGGTTCCGAAGTCAGATAACTTTATGTCTATCTTTGTCGTTTCTTGTCGGATTCCTGCTTTCTCATCGAACTTTCTGTCCTTATTCGTCATCATTTTCTGAAACAAACATCTCGCGTAAACTGTTTGTTCTATTTTTCTATGAGGGGAGTTTTATCAATGAAACAAACAATCCAGATTCTGCTGAACTCGGCCGGTGTGTTCAGCCACTACTGCGGATACCGCTATTTTATCCGCGCTGTGGAACTTGCTGTTCAGGATCCCACCCGTCTCCAGTATATTCAGAAGGCTATCTATGTCACCGTAGCCTTTGAATATGCCACCACTGTAACCAGTGTGGAGCGGGACATTCGAACCATCCGCGATGTGATGATGAGGAATGGCGGCCATCAGCTTCTCGTCCGAATGACCGGCAGTCCGGTCTGGTCCGACAAAACGCCCTATCCGAAGGATCTGATTGCCATCTTCTGCGAGTACCTGCTTCACAGGAAAGAAACACTCCCGATGGCACAGTAGCTATACCGGGAAGAACAGAAAAAGCCCGGCAGCCTTTCAGGCCGCCGGGCTCTTTCTATGTTTTTACAAAATCACTGTGCCAAGGATTCTGACGTCTCTGTCTGCCGCCAGCGCACGCTCTTTTTTTATCATTTTACTGTAGGATACTCCCTGTTTCTCCACAAACAGGATTCCCTCGTATTCATTCAGTTCCTCCAGCGCAGCTGCTTGGAAAACGATGCGCTCATAGGATGAAAGGGTAAGATCGCCCAGCTCCCGGACAAGCTCTGCCCGAAAGGCTTCCGCTTCTTCCTTCGCAATGGTTCCCGCAAGCATGATTTTCTTCACACCCGTATCTCTGGCTGCCGCCTTCAGATTGGACGCCGCAATCTTTACCTGCTCCTCGTAGGTAATATCCGCATACGCGCCTTCCTGTAAATGTACCAGCCAGCTGTCGATAAAGCTGAACAGACGCTTTTTGCCATTCTTTTTGGTAACCTGACCCAGAAGCGGCATATCAAATTCTTCCCGGAAATCGTCAATTCCTTCCAGCTTTCCGCTCATCAGATACAGAACCACCAGGACAAAGGCTGCCAGGAACGCTCCCAGTACCAGACCCACAACAGCGTACTTGACTGCTCCGCTGACCGGATTGTCATAGACTACTTCTTCGCCTACCACAATGGTTTCGCCCTCGTCATTTTTCACATTTTTCAAATCGGTCTGCATAGACTTAAACTGCGAATACAGCGTGCTGTATGTATTCAGAATACCGGTCTGATAATCCTGTACGCTCTGATTTACACATTCCGTCCGGGAAGAAGAAAGCAGCTCCAGAGAATGGGCTCCCATCTTTCCCTGCACCTCCCGGGCATATGCGCGAAACGCCGCTTCCGCAGCTTCTGTATAGGCCTCACATCTTTCCGCTGTGTCTGCCCCAATCTGAACCCGGAAAATTGCCAACTCATTCTGCGTGTCGCCTGTCACATATACTACAGACGTCTTATCGGAAGCAGTCTGCATCGTATTGGACGACTCCACGTTAAAGCTAATCAGATACTGCAGCTCTGATTTTTCAATACTGTCGTCTGCCTGAAGCAGCGCGTCAGCCAGTCTTCCATCCTCTGTGAAGGTCTTATAGACCGCCAGCAGATTCACGCGCTCAGACTCGCTCATTCCATCGGTATTGATATAGTAGCTTAAAATTCCCGTATTCAGATGATAAGCGTCCAGTCCCATCACAACAGAGCTGTCAATGTATTCCTTCATGGTTTCCAGCGTCTGCTGCGTATTGTCTACAGCCAACTGGCCATATTCCACATTGGGATTGGTAATGACGCCTTTTTCCTGGGTTTCTTCCTTTTTATCATCTCCCAGCGCCTCTGCTTCTTTCTTCAGTACGTTCCCCTTCACGGTAGCCTGGTACTTATAACCGCCGGCCAGCACTGCCAGAATCAGCATGGAAGCTACGATCCAACGCCATTTTTTCAGGCAGTAAAACATAAGGTCCATCAGGCTGATTTCTTTTTCGTAAGTCTCCTGATACTCGTTCATATCTGTTTCTTCCTCCTGTTTCTATTTTTACTTTCTGTCCTTTTTTTCACATAGATAATTTATTATATAACATCTCTCTCCAAATAGCAATTCCTGATTTTTTGTCTGTTTTTTCCTTTTCCAATCGTATTTTTTAATATTTACTCATAACTGTTCCGTACCAGAATCGTTACATTTACTCTTACAAAGGAGGAATTTTCGTGAGACAATCTGCATTATACTCTCTGCTACAGCTGGCAGGCCTCCGCGCGCAGTATCTTGGATACGCTTATTTCGCTGACGCAGTTCTTCTGGCTTCAGAGGATCTGACGCGGCTTCAAAATCTCCGCCGTGATATTTATCTCCCTGTGGCGGCAAAATATCATGTCAGTTGCTCCAGCGTCGAGCGGGATATCCGCACGGCCAGGGACGTGATTTTCCGTCATCAGAATTTTGAAGTGTTCCGGACCCTCGGCGTCTATCCGCTCTGGAAAAATGCACAGCCCTATCCCCGCGAATGCATTGCCGCCTTTGCCGACTATCTCGCCCGGCTTTCTTGACAGGCTGCGGGAGAAAAAGTTATACTATTACTTAACTACTATTGTAAGGAGACTTTTTCATGCCGCAGAACCGCTTCCGTTCCCTGAACACTGCCCTTCAGGAGCGCTTTGGAGAGAAAATCTATAGGCTGTCCCTGAACGGCGGCTGTACCTGTCCCAACCGGGACGGGACCCTGGGAACCAGAGGCTGCATCTTCTGCAGCGCCGGTGGTTCCGGGGATTTTGCCTCCAGCCCTGCCCTTTCGATAACGGAGCAGATCGAGGACGCGAAAAAGCGCCTGGCCGGGAAACGCCCGGTACAGCGCTACATTGCCTATTTTCAGGCTTACACCAACACCTACGCTCCCATAGAACATCTGCGGATGATTTTCACAGAGGCCATCACCCACCCGGATGTGGCTGTACTCTCTGTCGCCACCCGCCCGGACTGTCTGGGACCGGACGTGCTGGAACTGCTCTATGATCTGAATCAGATAAAACCGGTCTGGGTGGAACTTGGACTGCAGACTATTCACGAGGAGACCGCATCCCTTATCCGGCGCGGTTACCCGCTTCCTGTCTTTGACGAAGCCATGGAGCATCTGAAGGCCATCGGCGTCGAAACCGTCGTACACACCATCCTGGGACTGCCCGGCGAAACGCCGGACATGATTCTGGATACGGTGCGTTATATCAATACATCCGGCGCAGACGGAATTAAACTGCAGCTCCTTCACATTCTAAAGGACACGGATCTGGCCGCTTATTATCAGGATGCCGGCTTTCACGTACTGACCCTGGATGAATATGTGGATCTGGTCATCCGCTGCCTGGAGATCTCCCGCCCGGATCTGGTGATTCACCGTCTGACCGGCGACGGACCGAAGGATTTGCTTATCGCGCCCCTCTGGAGTCAGGCCAAGCGGCAGGTGCTGAATACGATTCACAGGGAGCTCAAAAACCGGGATACTTATCAGGGACGGCTTTATACACCCTGACATTTCAAAAGAAAGGACGGCGGACTGCCATGTCAGACACTTTGACCTTATACAAATTGATTCTTCTCCATATTCTGGACAAGGTAAGCTTCCCCATGAGCAACGGACAGCTTTCCGAATTTATGCTGGACAAGGAATATACTGATTATTTCACCGTGCAGACTGCCCTGTCAGAGCTGGTGGAAGCGCATTTTATCCATATGAAGACCGTCCGCAATACTTCTCTCTATTCCATCACCGATGAGGGATGTAAAACGTTGGAATTTTTTGGCAAAAAAATCTCTTCCCAGATACAGGAGGAGATTGCGGATTATCTGAAAGAACACAATTATGAACTGCGCAATGAGCTCTCTGTTCCGGCTGATTATTACCCCACCGGAAATGGCGAATATGCCGCCCGCTGCCGGGTTCTGGAAAAAGGCTCTGCTATCATCGATCTGACCCTCACTGTGCCAACAAAGGAACAGGCCGAATCCATCTGCGCCCACTGGAGCACCAAAAGCCAGCAGATGTACGCGTATCTGATGCAAAATCTTCTGTAACTCCCTGAAAATAAGGAGAGCAGGCTTTCGCCTATTCTCCTTTTCTGTATTCGTTCAGGCCTTCGGCCAGTTCTTTCACATCTTTGATAATATCGTCAAAGGCTCCTGCCTCGTAGAGATTGACCACAATCAGTCCGATGGGAACTGCGATAATCATCGCGATAATTCCGCCGACTTTATAACCGATGTACATAAATACCATGGTGGACAGCGGATTCAGTCCAATGGTGTCGCCCACAATCTTCGGCTGAATCACCTGACGCACCAGCTGACTTACCAGATAAATGATGATAAGCCCCACCGCAAACTTATAACTGCCGCTTAAGACCTTTAAGACTGCCCATGGAATCAATACAGTTCCGGTTCCAAAAAATGGGAGGAAATCCAGTAGCGCAACCAGAATGGCCCAGAGAATCGCGTATTTGATATGCAGTACAAAGAATCCCACCAGCAGAATCACAGCAACCACGCCCATGATTTTGAACTGGGCCCTGAAGTAGCCGCCCACAGCGCCCCGGAACTTGCCCGTGATAAAGCGCCATTTGGAGCGCAGCTCCTCCGGCGTGTGCTCCCGCCCCCACTGGATGATTTTGTCCCGCTCTGCGATAAAGAAATAGGCGGACAGGATCGTAAAGATCACATTTACCAGAATATTGGGGATATTCTTTGCGATATTACCTGCAGCGGTCACTGTCGGCCCGCCGATGGTACTGATCACATTCCCCAGGGATTCGGTCAGGCTGTTGACCGTCGTGGCCAGCTTTTCCACCAGCTCCGGCGGTATCTTCTCAGACAATCCGGCCAGGTTGGCGCCGGTAATCTCCAGATCGCCCAGCAGTGATTCATAAAGATCCGGCAGGATTCCGATAAAGCCGTAGATCTCACGGGCCAGCCAGGCAATCAGACCGTAGCCGCCCAGTACAATCAACGCAATGGTTCCGATGATAATCACCATGGAACTGTGTTTCCGCACGATTTTCAGACGTTTTTCCATGAACCGTACCAGAGGATTCGCGATCAACGCGATAACCCATCCCACCACAAAGGGCATGAAAAAGATCAGAAACCGTGGAACCAGAAGACAGACCAGCACCACCCCCATAAGAAACAGTACAATGTTTACCACATTTCTCAAGTACTTTCTGTCCATCTATTTAACCTCTTTTCATAGGATCCGGCTTACGCCGGATACTCCGCTTATTCCGCGCTAATTTTCCAGCTGCTCCGGCGCTTCTGCCTCTGTTTCCGCTTCTGTCTCCGGCGCAATCAGCCTGTCGATGAGCGCCCAGATCTCATCCCGTCCCTGCTTGGTTTCCGCAGAAAATGGAAGAATCTGGGTGCCGGGCTTCACGTTCAGCCCGGTACGAATCAGCTTTAACTGCTTCTGAATCTGGCTGCGCTTAATCTTATCCAGCTTGGTGGCAATGATAATCGGATCATAACCGTTCCAGACAATCCACTCATACATGCGCTTATCATTTTCCGACGGCTCATGACGGATATCAATCAGCAGAAATACCGCCTTCAGCTGCTTCGAACCATGCAGGTAGCGCTCAATGAGCTTTCCCCATTTTTCCCGGATTTCCTGGGTCACCTTAGCATAGCCGTAGCCCGGCAAATCCACCAGGTACATGGCCTGATTCACGTTATAAAAGTTGATAGTCTGGGTCTTCCCCGGCTGGGCCGAGGTCCTGGCCAGAGACTTCCGGTTCAGAAGTCCGTTGATCAGGGAAGATTTTCCCACATTGGACTTGCCTGCGAAGGCGATCTCCGGCAATTCATTTTCCGGGAGACGGCTGGTGATACCGCAGACCGTCTCCAGATTTACATTTTTAATAATCATTTCGTCTCTCCATGAAAGGCTATTTTCAGCACATCTTCCATCTGCTCCGCGTAGACAAGATCCAGTCCCTTCTTGATTTCCGCGGAAATCTCCTCCACATCCCGGCGGTTCTTCTCCGGCACGATGACCGTCCTGATTCCTGCGTTTTTCGCTGCCAGAAGCTTTTCTTTTAAGCCGCCGATGGGAAGTACCCGGCCCCGCAGGGTGATTTCGCCGGTCATGGCCACATGGGCATACACCGGGATGCCTGTCATCGCCGACAGCATAGCCGTCGCCATGGTGATACCGGCGGACGGGCCGTCCTTCGGCACTGCTCCCTCCGGAATATGGATATGTATATCATGCTCTCCAAAGAAAGCTTTGTCAATCCCGTAGCGGTCGCTGACGGAACGGATGTAGCTTAAGCCCGTCCGCGCGGACTCCTTCATCACGTCGCCCAGCTGGCCGGTCAGGGAGATTTCACCCTTTCCGGGCATGATGTTGACTTCGATCTGCAGGGTATCGCCGCCTACACTGGTCCAGGCCAGACCACGGACGATGCCGATCTCATCGGTTTCATTGGCCATATCATAATGATAACGGGCCTTGCCCAGATATTTCTCCAGATTATTTTCGGTAAGCTTTACACTCTTTTTCTTCTTCTCCAGAATCTCCCGGGCCGCTTTGCGGCAGACCTCGCCGATTTTACGCTCCAGCTGGCGCACGCCGGCCTCCCGGGTATAGCTGTGAATCAGATCCTCCAACGCCTTCGGGCTGATAGTAAGCTGTCCTTCCTTCAGTCCGTTCTTCTCCATCTGCTTGCTGATCAAATGCTCGCGGGCAATATGTACCTTTTCATTTTCCGTATAACTGCTGACCTCAATAAGCTCCATACGGTCAAGCAGAGGTCTTGGAATGGTCTGTACGTCGTTGGCGGTGGCGATAAAGAGCACCTCCGACAGATCCATGGGAATCTCCACATAATGATCCTGGAACCGGTTGTTCTGCTCGGAATCCAGTACCTCCAAAAGAGCCGATGAGGTATCTCCCTTGTAATCACTGCTGACCTTGTCAATCTCATCCAGCAGCATTAGCGGATTTTTCACGCCCGCCTGCTTCATGCCCGTGGCGATGCGGCCCGGCATGGCGCCCACATAGGTTCTCCGATGACCGCGTATCTCTGCCTCATCCCGGACGCCGCCCAGGGAAATGCGGACATATTTCTTATTCAATGCCCGCGCAATGGAACGGGCTATAGAGGTCTTACCGGTTCCGGGCGGGCCCACCAGACAGAGAATCGGACTGCTTCCCTTCTTCGTCAGGATCCGCACGGCCAGATACTCCAGCACACGCTCCTTGACCTTCTCCATACCATAGTGATCCTCGTTCAGGATCGCTTCAGCACGTTTCAGATCACTGCTGTCCCGGGATGCCTTGTCCCAGGGGAGCTCCAGCATAGTCTCAATATAACCACGAAGGACTGCGCTCTCAGAAGAATTCATTCCCATATTGCGAAATCTGGAGATCTCCTTATTCAGCTTTTCCTTCACTTCCTTGGAGGCCTTCAGTTTCTGCACTTCTTCTATGAAATGATCCGCGTCGGAAAAGGTGTTATCCTCTCCTAACTCCTCCCGGATGACCTTCATTTCTTCCCGAAGCAGATATTCCCGTTGACCTTTATCCACATGGGCCTTTACCTTCTGCTGCAGTTCTCTCTTGAAACGCATAATTTCAATCTCTTTATTCATCAAAAGGCAAAGCTGTTCATAACGTTCCGACAGATTCACAGCCTCCAGGAGTCTCTGCTTATCGTCATAGAACAACGGCAGGTTGATCAGCACCTGGCTCATCAGCTTCTCCAAATCGGTCTCCTCCAGAATCTGACGTTCCATATCCTTGTTCATCTTACCATTTTCCTGGCAGTAAAAGCTGAAGATTTCCGCCAGATTCCGAACCATGGCTTCCCTGGCGCTTTCCGGCAGCGCCTCCAGCTCTCTGTCCTTCTCAAACCGGATAATTTCCGCCTCCAGATAGTCCCCTTCTTCCGAAAAATGGGACAGTTCCCCGCGTTCCAGGCCCTCGGCCAGCACACGGATAATTTTCTGGGGCATCTTGATGACCTGCTTTACCGAAGCGATCGTACCGATCCGGTACAGATCCTCCGGTCCCGGATTGTCCACCTGTACGTCCTTCTGGGTTACCAGAAAGACTCTCTGATCACGCAGCATGGCTTCTTCGATGGCTTTCACCGAGCGCTCCCTGCTCACGTCAAAATGTATTACCATGTCGGGAAGGATGGTCATTCCGCGTAGTGCTACCACGGGTAGGGTTTCGGTTAATTCTGACATAAATCCTTTTCACTCCTTCTCATTTGTATTTCGTTTCTTCTTATCTTATGCACGAAAGAGTCCCGCAAACGGAACTCTTTCTGACTCCGGACTTACGCCCGCGCTTTTATCTCGTTGCTGGCGGTCACAGGCGTACCTGTTCCCTCTACAACTTCTTTTGTAATCATACAGTTGGTGATACTGTCATCGGACGGAATCTCGTACATGGTGTCCATCATAATGCCTTCCATGATGGAACGTAAGCCCCGGGCTCCTGTCTTCCGTTTCACCGTCTGCTCCGCGATGGCCTCAATGGCCTCACGCTCAAAGGACAGCTTCACGCCGTCCAGCTCAAACAGCTTCTTATACTGCTTTACGATAGAATTCTTCGGTTCCACCAGAATCCGGACCATGTCATCCTTGGTCAGAGCGTCCAACGCTACTGTCACCGGCAGACGTCCCACAAACTCCGGAATCATACCGAATTTTACCAGATCCTCCGGAAGCATCTCATGAAGCAGATGTCCGATCTCCTCGTTCTCACTCGGCCGACCAAGGTATGCGCCGAAGCCCATGCTTCTGCGATCCATACGGTGCTCAATGATTTTCTCCAGCCCCTCGAAGGCTCCGCCGCAGATGAACAGAATATTGGTCGTATCTATCTGTATCAGTTCCTGATGGGGATGCTTTCTTCCGCCCTGAGGCGGAACGGAAGCAATGGTTCCCTCCAGAATTTTCAGCAGCGCCTGCTGCACGCCCTCACCGGATACATCGCGGGTAATGGACGGATTCTCAGATTTTCTGGTTATCTTGTCGATCTCGTCGATATAGATAATGCCGTGCTCCGCACGCTCAATATCGTAATCCGCTGCCTGAATGATTTTCAGCAGAATGTTCTCTACATCCTCGCCTACATAGCCAGCCTCTGTCAGAGATGTGGCATCCGCAATGGCAAACGGAACATTCAGAAGGCGGGCCATGGTCTGAGCCAGCAGCGTCTTACCGGAACCGGTGGGTCCCAGCAGCAGAACGTTACTCTTCTGCAGCTCCACGTCCGAAGTATCCTTCTTATCTTCCATCGCCAGAATTCGCTTGTAATGATTGTAGACTGCCACGGAAAGTACTTTCTTGGCTTCTTCCTGGCCGATGACATAATCATCAAGGACTGCTTTGATCTCCTTGGGCTTCAGCAGATTGATCTGCTCCCGTACTTCTTCCTCCTGTGCTTCATCGTGCTCGAATTCTTCTTCAATCAGTTCGGCGCAGAGTTCCACACACTCGTCGCAGATATAGGTTCCGCTGGGGCCGGATATCATCTTTCGTACCTGGTCGCCCGTCTTTCCGCAGAAAGAACATCTCACCTTATCATCACTAATTCTAGCCATTCAACAATTTCCTCTATATTACTGTCTTTTTGTTACAATGCTGTCGATCAGGCCGTACGCAACTGCTTCCTCGGCGCTCATATAGTTGTCGCGCTCGGTGTCCGCGGCGATAACCTCCAGCGGCTGTCCTGTGTTGGCCGCCAGAATCTCGTTCAGCTTCTTCTTTGTCTTCAGAATATGATCCGCTACAATCTTGATGTCTGTAGCCTGGCCCTGTGCTCCGCCTGAGGGCTGGTGAATCATAATCTCAGCGTTAGGAAGCGCCATACGCTTGCCCTTGGCGCCGCCTGCCAGAAGGAATGCTCCCATGCTGGCTGCCATGCCCATACAGATGGTGGAAACGTCGCACTTGATATACTGCATGGTATCGTAGATAGCCATACCTGCGGTTACGGAACCACCCGGGCTGTTGATATACAGGCTGATGTCCTTACCCGGATCCTCAGACTCCAGAAACAGGAGCTGGGATACGATCAGGCTTGCGGATACGTCTGTAACTTCCTCCCCCAGAAAGATAATTCTGTCTTTCAGCAGACGGGAATAGATGTCGTAAGATCGCTCTCCCCTGCTGGTCTGCTCAATGACATAAGGTACCAAACTCATATTTGCCATATTCAATCAATCCTTTATTATCTTGCTTATTTCTCTACTGCTGCATCAGTTACCAGTTCTACGGCTTTCTGAATAGCCAGATCCTCACGGACAGACTTCAGATCCTCCTCGGCGAACATCTCCTTCAGCTTCTCAACTTCCATCTTGTACTGCTCAGCCATTCTTCCAAGCTCTGCGTCCAGCTCCTCATCGGATGCAGTCAGGTTCTCTGCTGCTGCAACTGCCTCAAGTACCAGACGGCTCTGGATACGCTTCAGCGCCTGCGGCTTGGACTGCTCAACCAGTGCCTGTACGTTACCGCCTGTGAACTGCAGGTACTGCTCCATGGTCAGACCCTGCATCTGCAGTCTCTGTGCGAACTCGTCTACCATACGCTCTGCCTGAGTCTCAACCATAGCGTCCGGAATCTCCATGGCAGCGCCCTCAATGATCTTCTCAATGACAGCATCTTCCTTCTTTGCCTTAGCGTCTGCTGCCTTCTTCTCCTCTACCTTCTTGCGGACGTCTGCCTTGTACTCCTCCAGAGTATCGAAATCAGATACGTCCTGAGCGAAATCGTCATCCAGCTCCGGAAGCTCTTTTACCTTAATCTCCTTAACCGTGCACTTGAAGACTGCCGGCTTTCCTGCCAGCTCTTTTGCGTGATACTCCTCCGGGAAGGTCACGTCTACTTCTACTTCCTTGCCGATCTCAGCGCCTACCAGCTTCTCCTCAAAGCCCGGGATAAATGCGCCGGAACCGATGGTCAGCGGGTAATCGGTTCCCTTGCCGCCCTCGAATGCCTCTCCGTCAACAAAGCCCTCGAAGTCGATGACGGTCATATCGCCGTCCTGAACTGCTCTGTCCTCTACGGTGATGGTTCTGGAGTTCGCCTCGCGCTCCTTGTCGAGCTCTGCTGCTACTTCCTCATCAGTCGCTGTGGTGTCAGCCTTCTCTACCTCGATGCCCTTGTACTGGCCCAGGGTTACTTCCGGCTTTACTGCTACTTCTGCGGTGAAAATGAAGGGCTTGCCCTTCTCCAACTGTACGATGTCTACGGCCGGGCGGGATACGATCTCAAGCTCGCACTCGTCTGCTGCCTGCGGATATGCCTTCTGAATCAGCGCGTTTGCCGCGTCATCATAGAATACTTCCGGTCCGTACATCTTCTCGATCATCTGACGCGGAACCTTTCCCTTACGGAAGCCCGGAACAGAAATCTGCTTTCTATTCTTCAGATAAGCGTTCTGAAGCGCTGCCTCTACTTCCTCTGCGGGAACTTCAACAGTCAGCTTCGCCATGTTCTTCTCTAATTTTTCAACCTGTAAACTCATATTCTATTTTCCTCCTTAAGTGTGGGGCACTTTGTGCCTTCCACGAATTCTCTGTGTATATTTTTACATACTTACAGTCATTTTAGTAGTATAGCATGAGTGAGGCTTAAAAATCAAGTATTTATACCAAATTTACATAGGTCTGACGGGGGATTTTTCTCATTATCCACATAAAAAACCCCGGCGAAAGGCTCCTGTGTCTTACAGGCGACTTTCGCCGGGGTCTGTTTTCTTTCTTTTTATTTACCGCTCATCTGCTGTTCCTGCTTCATGATCATTTTTTTGACCATTTCGCCGCCGATGGAACCGGCCTGAGCGCTGGTCAGGTCGCCGTTATAGCCCTCTTTTAAGGGGACGCCCAGCTCGCTGGCTACTTCTTCTTTGAAGCGGCTCATGGCTGCTTTGGATTCGGGGACTGCCATCTGGTTCTGGGTGGAACCGGAATTCTGCTGTGTCATGATTATCACCTCCATGATGGTAGTGTGCGCGGCGAGGGCAGCGGATATGCTGGAAATTTTTTGAAAGACGGACGGTTCCGGCAGGGCGCAGAAAAATTTTCCACGCTCGGGCGCAAATAGGCCCTCCTTAGGAAAGTTTCTCTGCCGCCTGTCGAAACCTGTTCTTCGCCTTACAATCCGTACACGATGCTCCGGGCGATCTCGTCCGCCTTCTCCTGGCTGTAGAGCTGGGCGATTAGGCTCAGGGCGAAGGGAATCGCGGTGCCGACGCCGCGGCTGGTGGTGATGATGCCATCGGTGACTACCGGGGCGGTCTGGCAGATGGCTCCGGTGAGGCCGTCTTCGCAGCCCGGGTAGCAGGTGGCGTTTTTGCCGTTCAGGAGACCTGCATGACCCAGGACAGTGGGCGCGGCGCAGATGGCCGCCAGCTTTTTCCCTTTGGCGTTATGCTCTTTCAAGAGAGCCAGCAAAGGCTCGCATGCCTTCAGGTTCAGGGTACCTGGCATGCCGCCGGGAAGTACCAGAAGATCTGCGTCTTCATAATCCGTCTCCTCAAACAGACGGTCTGCAGTGATAGAAATGCCATGGCTCCCAGTCACTGTCTTCTCCGCTTTGATGGATACCAGCGTCACTTCCGCTCCGGCCCGGCGCAGCAGATCTGCGGGCGTCAACGCCTCTACTTCCTCAAATCCTTCTGCCAAAAATATACTTACTTTTTTCATTTTTTCCGACTCCTTCCGTTTTATGTCACAGTCTTTTGTTTTCTTCGCCCATTATAGCAAATTCCCGTTGAATTTTCTATATCTATGTGCTACTGTCCTTTTATAATATGAATGATTACGACCTTTCCTTTTTTCACACAGGATTTTATGGAACGGTCTAAGGGGGTCTTTTTATGGAAATAGAACGCAAATTTTTAATCCCGAAGCTGCCGGATAACCTGGATTCTTTTCCCTGCAGATTGCTGGAGCAGGCCTATCTGTGTACGGAGCCTGTGGTGCGGGTGCGCCGCAGCGATGATTCTTTTATTCTCACTTACAAATCCAAAGGACTCATGAGCCGCGAGGAGTATAATCTGCCCCTGACAGCTGAAAGCTATGAGCATCTGAAGGCCAAGGCCGACGGTAATATTATTTCCAAGAAGCGGTATCTGATTCCGCTTCCTGACGGCCTGACTATTGAATTGGATGTGTTTGCCGCTCCCTTTGAGGGGCTTTGGATCGCAGAAGTGGAGTTTTCGTCCGAGGAGCAGGCCAATGCCTTTACGCCGCCGGAGTGGTTCGGAGAAGAGGTTACCTGGTCGTCCGAGTATCATAACAGTACGCTCAGCCGCAAAAAATTCTGATTCGGATTCTCTGACGCAGTTTATGAAATCGCGATATTTTGTCATCGTTCGCCGACATATTATTTTACTTGAGCTGCGTTTTGTGACATTGCGCATATGAAAATCCGCAAACTGGTATAATAATGCCATCTTTTCGGAACACAAGGAGAAACGCAATGTCGGAATCTTATCTGGCTGATAATCTTCGCAGCCTGCGCGAAGCTAAAAAGTATTCCCAGAAATATATCAGTGAACAGCTTCATATTGCACGGCAGACCTACACTGTTTATGAAAGCGGCAACCGTGTCCCGGATATCAGCCTTATCTGTAAGCTGGCCGATATTTACGACGTTTCTCTGGATCAACTGGTACTGACGGATCTGTCGGCCCACTCGGATATTATCGCCGACGGAACCGAGCCCCGCCACTACGCGGCCGTCCCCAACAAGAGTCTGATTCCCTTAAGCGGCGCCAACGCCAAGTCCATCATGGATTTCTTAAGCTTTCCGGAGGAGACGCAGTTGGAGATACGGGAGTATATCCGGTTTAAGAAGTATTTGTTGGCGAAGGAGCAGAAATAAGCTTGAAGCCGCATTTTGCGGCTTCATAAACTCTGCTTTCTGTTACCCAAAAAACGCTGCTTGTGTGGATGATGAAGTTCATCTGCACAGGCAGCGTTTTTCTTTTCGCATATAGTTATTCTTATAGACTGTATACTATCTTTCCATCGCAGATGGTGTAATGCACCCGGCCGGTCAGATTCCAGCCCTTGAAGGGGGTGTTGACTGCTTTGGAGCAGAAGCTTTCGGGCTTCCATTCTTCGTCTGCAGCGAAGATGACCAGGTCTGCGGGGGCGCCTTCGGCGATGCCCTGATAGGGCAGGTGGTAGAGGGCGGCGGGGTTCTGGCTCATTTTGCGCATCAGTTCCATAAGGGTCAGGCAGCCCGGTTTGACCAGTTCTGTGATGCCAAGGGCCAGAGAGGTCTCCAGGCCGACGATGCCGCTGGGGGCTTCGGTCAGGGGCTTTCCCTTTTCGTCGATGCTGTGGGGCGCGTGGTCGGTGGCAATCATGTCGATGGTTCCGTCCTTCAGGCCCTCGATAACAGCCTGCCGGTCTGCTTCCGTCCGAAGGGGCGGATTCATTTTCGCCAGGGTGCCATAGGTCAGGACAGCTTCATCCGTCAGGGTAAAATGATGGGGCGCCGCCTCGGCGGTCACATGGGAGCCCCGTCTCTTAGAGGCGCGCACTGCTTCTACGGCTCCTGCCGTACTGATGTGCTGGATGTTTACGTATGAGCCGGTCTCCTCGGCCAGACGGCAGTCCCGCTCTACCATGGTGATCTCGGCCTCCGCCGGGGAACCGCCGATACCGAGCTTCTCTGATACCGGGCCTCGGTTTATACCGTTGTTTGTAATAAGCTTCGGATCTTCTTCATGAAGGCTGACAGGCACCTGCAGTTCTTCTGCTTTGATGAGTGCTGCCTTCAGAACCTCTTCGTCCAGAATTGGGATGCCGTCATCGGTAAAGCCTGCTGCTCCCGCCGCACGTAAAGCATCCATATCTACCAGTTCTTTTCCCTGCATGCCTTTGGTGACACAGGCACAGGAAAGTACGTGGATGCCGGTTTCTTTTCCCTTATTCAATACATATTGAAGGGTCTCGGCGTTATCAATTACCGGCTTCGTATTGGCCATGCAGACGACGGTGGTAAAACCGCCTGCTGCCGCCGCATGCGCACCGGTCAGGATATCCTCTTTATACGTAAGTCCCGGATCGCGGAAATGCACATGCACATCCACCAGGCCCGGCGCAACCGCCATGCCTGCCGCTTCTATGATATCTTCGCAGCCGTCCAGGTTCAGCTGCTCTCCTACAGCTTTGATTGTCCCATTTTCCAGAATCAGATCTCCGATAAAATCTTTGCCGCTTACCGGATCGATGATTCTGCCTCCGCGAATTCCTGTCATGTTAATCTTCCTCTTTCTCTGTCAGCGTTTTGGTCGCATACTCATTAAAGCTGTTGGCGGCTTCTTTTACACTGTACTGTCCGTCCAGAATCTCGCTTTCCATCTGGTACCAGTATACACGCATCTTCTCAAAGCCGTTTACAGACTGGTAGTATGTGCCGCTATAGGGCATCAACGCCTCGAAAAGCTGCGCCTCCTCGTTGCCGTCGTACACGTCGCCCATGGACGCGCGTACCGGGAACGCGCCGCTGCGTACCACGTTTTCCTTCGCAACAGCTTCATCGTTGCACAGGAAATCGATCAGATAACGGGAAGCCTGCTCTTTGGCTTCATCCTCGGTCTTGAATACGCAGAAACCGTTCAGCATATATTCCAGAGACGGGCTACCATCCTCGGACGGGTAGGGCATAACAACCACGTCCACACCATTTTCCTGAAGGGCCGCCGCGTTGTTGATAGCCTGTGGCAGGCTCCACAGCAGGCAATAGGACTGATTGCCCGCCACGAATTCTTCCACCGCATCCGCGCCGGTGGAATCGGCGCCGTTCAGCATCCAGCCTTTGTCCACCCACTCTTTTATCTTGGTAAATGCCTTCTGATTGGCGTCACTGTTCATGGTATAGGCGGTCTTCTCATCGTTCATCAGGCTGCCGTCATACAGATTTGTGATGAAGGAGCGGGTCGCGTAGTCGCCTGCGATTCCGGAGCAGTAGAGCATGCCCGATCCGAAGCCGGATGCGTTTAGCTTCTCCAGTACCTGCTCGAAGGCGTCGGTGGTCCAGGTGCAGGCTCCTTCCCGGTTCATCAGATCGATGGCTCCGGAGCCCTCCAGCATTTCCCGGTTGAAGGCCATCACGTAGTTGGATCCACTTAAGGGGTACATAACGTAGGCGTCGCCATTTTTGCAGGCGCTTAACAGGTTTTCGCTTATCATGTCATTCTTGACTTCGTCGGTGAACAGGTCGCTGATGTCGCTGAGCATGCCTGCTTTTGCGTAGGTACTGATTCTGCCCGGCTCGTCCAGAAGGACGTTCGGGAGTTCGCCGCCTTCGGCTTTGATCTGCTCGTCGATCATGCCGGGGCCGTCGGTGTAATCCAGGAGTTTCAGTTCTACTTTGATGTTCGGGTACTTTTCGTTGAATTTTCGGATCAGTGTCTGCTCGTAGGTGCCGTCGGCCTGGTCCTCGTCCTGTACGAACACGGGGTAGGTCCACCAGGTGATGCTGGCCTCCAGGTCGGAGACAACTTCGGCCTGCGTCTCTGCTTCGGCTGTGTCTTCGGTGTCTTCTACTACGTCTGCGATATCTATATCTTCGCTGCCTGTGTCTTTTTTACTCTGGCATCCCATGGCAGATACGGCCAGGAGACTGGCAGCGGTGAGTGCTGTAAGTTTTTTCCAGTTTGTCATGTTTGTAAGTCCTCCTAATCTGTTTTACTATAGCACAGATGTGGGGGTGGGACAAGGGGGAAATCGTGGAAATGGGTGGATTGAATAAACGGACGAAGAGAGGAAAAAGTGCCACTTTTCCCTCTCTTCTGATATCGGATGTATTTGCTTTACCCTGACATGGAAACGATGGGAGCATGGGACGGGGGGGTGGGTTTGCTTCTGGCTTTCTGTCGCTATCGTCCGCCTTATAAAGCCTTGATTCTCTCCAACGCCTTCACGGTATTTTCATAAGATCCAAAGGCCGTCAGCCGGAAATACCCCTCTCCGCTGGGTCCGAATCCCGATCCCGGCGTACCAGCCACGCCCGCGTTC
>USDU01000010.1 GCA_900553635.1 uncultured Lachnospiraceae bacterium
TGGCGGCTTTCAGTCTTCCGGTTTCCCTGAAAATCCTGGGAGACTATTTTCCGGAGTATCGGCGGTATTATCTGCCGCTTTTGGTGTTCCTGTTTCTCTCCGGCATTTTCGCGGTGCTGATTATCCGGGAGCTCCGCTCTATGTTCCGGACGGTTCTTGCTTCCGACTGCTTCGTGGAGAAGAACGTAACCAGTTTGAAGAGAATGTCGGTTTACAGCTTCTGCATTGCGGGACTGACCGTGATTCGATTATTTCTGGCGATGACCCCGGCGGCTATGGTGGAGGTGCTGGTGTTCCTGATCGCGGGGCTGTTCAGCCGGGTGCTGGCAGATGTCTTCGATCAGGCTGTTACCTACAAGCTGGAAAATGATTTAACCATATAGGGGGATTTGAGATGTCAATTCGTATCAATCTGGACGTGATGATGGCCCGGCGGAAAATCGGCCTCACGGAGCTTTCACAGGAGGTAGACGTGACCATGGCCAATCTGTCCATTTTAAAAAATAACAAGGCAAAGGCAGTACGGTTTTCAACGCTGAACGCCATCTGTAAAGCGCTGGACTGTCAGCCCGGCGATATTCTGGAATACGTTCCGGAGGGTGACGGCGCGGAGGTCAGTGAGGAGGAATTCTAACATGAAGCTGCCGAAAAAGCTGGAAAAGTTCAGCCATCTGCAATTACTGTTTGGATTTTCGCTTTTTTATGTTTTCTGTTTGTATGACAATGTTTCAGGCGTGCTGTATCCGGTATTCCTGACCGGGATGCTTATGATGTATCAGTGTCTGATGGAGCAGGCCGGGCGATCGATCAAAAAAGACTCGAAGCTTTATATGCTGGCCATTCTGCTTCTGGGAATATCTACCTTTCTGACCGGCAATTTCATCATCATCTGGTGCAATAAGCTGGCGGTCTGGGTATTGTTTGGCATTCTGCTTCTGCATGATGGCTATGAGGATCAAAAATGGACGGTATTTCGCTATGTGGGCGGTTTATGGGAGCTGGCAATGATGACACTGTCCCATCTTTTCACGGTGTTCCCGGAGCTGGCCAAAAGCCGGAGAGTGTGGAAGGAGCAGGCCGGAGCCGGTGAAAAGAAGCAGAATGGGAAACTGATTTATGTGATCCTGGGCATTCTGGTGGGCGTAACCCTGCTCTGCCTGATTCTGCCGCTTTTGATTTCCGCCGACGCGGTCTTCGATCAGATGCTGGGCGGCGCGTTCGACTGGGTGGTGCGGGTGCTCAGCCGTATCATCCTTCCGACGAAGCTGCTCCTTATGACACTGATGTTTCTTTGGGGTCTGATGTTCTTCTTCGGCATCTACAGTGCTGTAAAGAACCGAAAGCCTCAGACGGAAGAAAAGGATCTGCGCACCCAGGAGCCGGTTTTAGCGATTACGGTGCTGGCTGTGATTGGCGTCGTATATCTGCTGTTCTGTATGGTACAGATTTCCTATCTGTTCACCGGCGGCTTCACCCTGCCGGCGGAATATTCCTACGCAGGATTTGCCAGACAGGGCTTCTTCCAGCTTCTGTTTGTCAGTGCGCTGAATCTTATGCTGGTGCTGGTGACCTTAAGCTTTTTCCGGGAAAATACAGCGCTGAAAATCATGCTGACTGTCCTTTCCGCCTGCACCTACATCATGATAATCTCCTCCGCCTGCCGGATGCTCCTGTATATTCAGGCTTATCAGCTGACGAGACTCCGGGTTCTGGTGATGTTTGCGCTGCTGGTACTGGCGGTGCTGTTTGCGGGCGTGATCCGGAGCATTTATCAGGAGCGTTTTCCAATGATCCACTACAGCGTGGCAGTGGTCGCCGTGTTGTATCTGGTTCTGTCCTTCAGCCACATGGACGCCTGGATTGCCTCCTACAATATCGCCCACGATCAAACCAGCTATCTTTATGAGCTGTCTACCGACGCGTCGGGCCCGATGCTGAAGGCAGCAAAGGAAGGAACCGCGGGGGTGGAGATGACACGGGAATATTTTTCCATGAACAAGTATCAGGCGGAGGCGCACAGCGGAATGCGAAAGTTCAATGTGTCGGAATTTCTGTTCGGGCTGCGATGTAAAGAATACTTCTGTGGGAATACCGGCGCGCCGCTGGAATAAGAGGCGGCGATTCGGCAGAGCCTGCGCCAGTGAAAAATCAGGTAATTCAGCAGAGCCCGCGCCGTCGGAACTTTAGGATGACAAATGAAGTGCTTTATACTATAATTACATTGAATTCGTGTACCTTTCCCGGTAATGCGGATTCAATGTAATTTTTTTGACCTGAAATACTTTCTGAAACGAAAGGCTTACGCTCAAAGAAAGCATTCAGGAACATGTATTTTACGATAAAGAACGGAGATTTTATGCAAAATAAATTGTTACGGGCGGCGGACGGCGTGGTACTCTGGCTGTCCATTCTGCTGTTCGGTTTTCTGACGGTGGCCAGCATGTTAAGCACTGCCTATTTCACACCGAATTCCTCTTACGCGGAGCGACCGGAGTATCGGTGGGATTTGATTCCGCTAAATCTGTTGTTCCTGGCGGCTGTTGTGGGAATCCTATATATATTATATAAAAAACAAATATTTGAGAAAATTTCCACAAAGGCATTGGCGGCGATTGCGGTTCTTTTTGTAATCGGTATGGGCATCCTCTGGATTCAGGCAAGCCATACCTACCCGGAGGCCGATCAGAAAGCGGTTTCCTGGGTATCCTACCTGATGACCCAGAATAATTTTCTGTTTTTTGAGCATGGAAAATATATGCAGATCTACCCGAATCAGTTGGGTCTGTCGGCGATTCTGGAGGTTCTGTACCGGCTGACCGGGGGAGAAAACTGGAAAGCGTTTATGTACCTGACCGCTCTGGCAAATGGTGTGGTGGTCTATCTGCTTTACAAAATTACCGACAGGCTTTATCACGATCAAAACACGGATCGGCTGGTGCTACTGGCGTCCATGGGATGTATCCAGCTCATACTGTACAGCACCTTTCTCTACGGTATTATGTTGGGACTGGCCTTTGCGCTGGGGGCTTTTTACGCACTGTTGTTTTTTTTGGAGCATGGAAAATGGCGTTATGCGGTAAGCTCCGGAATTTTGATTGGAATTTCGATTCTGGTGAAGAATAACTACAGTATCTTTCTGGTGGCGTTGGTGCTTCTGCTTTTATATGACGCAGTAAAAAAGAGTGGCGTAAGGACCAAAAAAGCCGGAAAGAGCCTGGCTTCCATCCTGATTTTGCTCGGTCTGACTGCGCTTTTGAGCAGAAGTCTTACGGCCTTTTATGAGCATCGCTCCGGCCTTACGATCGAAAGCGGTATGCCCAAATCCCTCTGGGTCGCCATGGGCATGCAGGAGGGCGAGCGGGCCGAGGGCTGGTACAATGAATTTAACTTCGATACTTATGTAAACTCAGACTGCGATCCGGCAGTCAGCGACGCCATTGCCAAAGAAGCTATTGCAGAGTCTCTACAGCATTTTCAAAAGGATCCGGCTTACGCCGCCCGGTTTTATCTGAGAAAGACCCTGTCCCAGTGGAACGAGCCCACCTACGAGGCCCTCTGGGTTAACCAGTTTCACAGCGGTGCTTTTTCTACCATTGTTCAGAGCATCTATGAGGGCAAGCTGTATCAGGTGCTTAGCGAATACATGAACCTGTTTCAGCTTTTGGTCTTCGCGGCGGTTTTTGCAGGATTTTTGATCGGCATAAAAGTGGAAAACCGGTGGCAGCTTCCGGAGCTTTTTCTGCCCATGGTGATTCTGGGGGGATTTTTCTTCCACACCCTCTGGGAGGCCAAGTCCCAGTATATCTTCCCGTATTTTGTGTGTATGCTTCCGGGCGCGGCTGCAGGGCTGTCGGGAACGCTGAGAAAATGGAACAGCCATAGGAAAGAAAAGTAAGAGAAACCAAAGGAAATACCCTACGGGTATCCCTGGATACCCTGGAAACATGGGCAAATATAGGAAAGGTTTTAGACTATGAAAAAATATTTTTCACAGAAAATATGCGTCATTTCAGCCCTGCTGACGATCCCGTCCACCGCCCTCCTGTGCTGGCTGGTTATGCGGGTATTGTATCAGCGGATGCCGGAATATACGGAGTTTGTCACAGGCTATACCACCTGGACCGCCTACTATAAGCAGGGGGATATGACCCTGGCCAATCTGTTTATCGGCGGGCTGCTGGGCTTTTTTCTTCTGTATGCGGTGCTTCTGACTCTGCTTTCGAAGAAATGGAGCCGGCTTTGCGGCAGTTTTGATCGGACGAAAGAATATACGGCGAAGCAGCGTGAAAGCTATGGGTTGTTTGAGGACGCCTGCTTTCTGATACTGATTTCCCAGTTCATTCTGGCCTTATTTGGCTATGGAATGGAAGCGTTTTTGGGTATACAGGCGTGGTTGGAGAAGCTTTTCCCCATAGTTCAGTGCATAACTCTGATCGGTGTGGGTATCTTTCTGTTTTTTTACTACAAATGTGGAAAAGATCCGCAAAAGAGAAAACCAAACCGAGAACTGCTGAACAAATATATGCAGTGGGGACAGTGGATCCTGCCGATTTCTTTTCTGATGCTTGGAAATTATGAATATATTCGCGAAGGACAGGTTATCCGGCTTTATCAGAATGTGAAAATGCAGACTGTAGTTCTTATACTGGTAGTTGTATGTACCCTGTACAACAGGAAATTTTTCAGAAAGTACAGGGAAGATTCCAGACCGGCGCTTTCTCTTCCGACTTTCCTCTCCCTGGCGGTTTTTGCCTCCTGGACGCTGCCAAACGGAACGATTTCCGGCACGCCCCTGGAGATGTACCATTACGGAGAAATTTCAGAGCCGCTGCATGAGCTTCTGAATTACGGCATTGTGCCCTATATCGATACCATGCCGATCCACGGAGTATGCGATTATTTCCAGGCGGCAGTGGGAAAGCTGTTATTTGACGGAACCTATGCGTCCATTGAACCGGCTATGACCGTGGGCTGTGTCCTCATCGCCATGGCGACGGCGGCGGTGTTCTACTATTTTATCGACAATCAGCTGCTGGGGCTTCTCTGCGTGCTGCTGTTCTCCCTGTTCGGAGACAAGTACTATTACGTGCGCTGGGCCTTTGCGCTGCCCTTTATCGTGATCGTATTTTCAAAAAAAATGCGGAAGGATTTTTCCATGCAGCTCTGGAGCTGGACCTTTATCTCGATCCTGTCTATCGCCTGGAATTCCTCTATCGGCGGAGCCTGCGCCCTGGCGACCCTGCCTATGATTCTCTGGGAGTGCTTCCATGAGAAGGGCTGGAAAATCTTCTTCCGCCTGAACGAAAAAGAAGTGCGGCGGAAAATTCTGCCCTGGTATATTCCGCTTCTGATCCTGGGAATTTGCTTTATTCCCATGTTTTTCGCGATTCTTCGATATATTGTGGAAAATTCGGCGGCGATTCTCGAAACCACCGGGGATATTCTGCGGGAGGAGCTTGCAAGTCCCTTTGTCTGGTACGCCACCTTTGGCTTCGGACTTTCCCTTCTGGCAGCCCTGATTTTCCCGGCAGGAAAAGAAGGAGAAGAGAAAAAGCTTGCCCTGTACGCTCTGTTTTTCCTGATTATTTTCAATCTGGTGATCGTGCGTTATACCTTCGTGCGGACCCAGTTTGGCGAGCGGGGGATTATCGTAACTACCATCTGCAGCCTGTTTCTGATTTTGATGATTTTCCTGCCCTCCCTGGAAAAACGCTTTTCCCTGTGGACAGCGGGTATGATGGCCCTTCTGTTCCTGGCGACGGTGGTAACCAGGGGAAGCAATCTTCTGACCATGCCCGCGAAGGTGTTCGAGCGGGATATGATCAGCGACGATTATACTTACGCCACCGTGGAGGAGACGGGCATCCCGGGCCTCGGCAACATTTACATTACGGAAGAGCAGAAGGAAGAGCTGATGAACCTGAATACCCTGGTCAATGATCTCTGCCGGGATAAGAAGGTTGTGGATATGACGAACCAGCTGTCCCATTACAATATCCTGAATAAGGAAAACCTGATGCCCTTCAGCAGTACCTACAACACCAACAACCGGGTGATGCAGACCCGGGCTATCGAGGTGCTGCAGGAAAAGCAGCCGGAAATCCTGATCGTGGCGCCTGCCTGGCAGCACGATTCCGGCTCCCTAAGCACTCGGAATTACTACATGTACCAGTATCTGCAGAAGCACTATACGCCCTGCAAGTATAAGAATATCATTTTCCTGACCAACGACGACGAGGTGCGGGCCCGGTTTGAACCGGCCTACGAGGAGTTTGGAAAGCTCCAGCACATTGAGGATCTGAAAATGCTTCCGAAGGCCTGGGGCAATGAAGTGCTGAAGGAGCAGGAGACGGAGGCGCTGAAGACAGACTGGAGCCTGTTGGATACCAACGCCTCGGAGCTGGGCGATGATCAGTATATTCTGAACGCCGAGGAAAACTATTTTCTCTACGCTTTTCCGGAGAACCGGGACGGTTCGGAGATGCCCTTCCTGCGGATTACGGTCAGGGACGAAAGCGGATCCGGGGAGCCTTTGAAATTCCAGGGCGTGGTGTACTTCATGAATGAAGGGAAGGGCGTGAAAGAGGCTCACCGCTTTACCTTCGACGGAAGTGAAGGAAGCTTTCTGATTCCATTGACTACCAGCCCCTACTGGAGTTATTCTGATGAGCTTCAGTCTATGATGCTGGATTTCATCAGCGGCAGCCTGGCAGGAAAGCAGGTTTCGATAAAGACAGAGTTTGAGACGCTGAAGCTTACAGAAAGATAAAGAGAAGGAAAAAAAGATGAGAAGAATTATTTTGATGGTATTGTATAATCTGCCCTTTGTACCCTATTGGTGGTGGCAGCTGTGCCATTTCGCAAAGCATACGGAGGAGATTCCGGAGCCGGAGAAATACGCGCTGCTGAAAAAAATCACCCTTCACGCCAATAAGGGAGGACGGGTGAAAATCGACGTACATGGAAGAGAACATATCCCCACAGGGGAAAGCTTTGTCTTTTTCCCCAATCACCAGGGACTCTTCGATGTGCTGGCGATTATTGAGGCCTGCGATCAGCCCTTCTCGGTGGTGGCAAAAAAAGAAGTAAAGGACGTGCCGTTTCTGAAGCAAGTGTTCCGGATCATGAAAGCGAAAATCATGGATCGGGAGGATGTACGTCAGTCCCTGCAGGTAATTCTGGCTGTGACCGAGGAGGTCAAAAACGGACGGAACTATCTGATTTTCCCGGAAGGAACCCGATCGAAACAAGGAAATCAGGTGGGGGATTTCAAGGGCGGCAGCTTTAAATGCGCTGTGAAGGCCAGGGCGCCCATCGTTCCGGTGGCGCTTTTGAACGCCTTTGAGCCCTTTGATCGGAACAGTATCGCCCCGGTTACGGTTCAGGTTCATTTCCTGGAGCCGATTTTCTACGAGGAATATAAGGATCTGAAGACCACCGCCATCGCCGAGCTGGTGCGGGAGCGGATCGTAAAAACCATTGCGGAACAGGAAAAGGAAGCAGCAATAAAATAAGGTTCCATTCATAAGCAAAGGAAGGTATGTCTATGAGCAAAGCACTGGAAAAATTGCAGAACTGTATGAGATGCATTCGGGAAAAAACGGATTTTCAGCCGGAGGTGGCGCTGATTCTGGGCTCAGGTCTGGGCGATTACGCGGAGAGCATTGATATCCGGGCTGAGGTCAGCTACCGGGAGATCGAAGGCTTCCCAGTGTCCACCGTACCCGGACACAAAGGACGGTTTGTTTTCGGCTATGTGAATCAGGTTCCGGTGGTAATCATGCAGGGCCGGGTTCATTATTACGAGGGCTACTCCATGGAAGAGGTGGTGCTGCCCACCCGTCTTATGGGTATGATGGGTGCCAGAAAGCTTCTGCTCACCAATGCGGCAGGCGGCATAAACTTTGATTTCGCGCCGGGAGATTTTATGTTGATTACCGATCACATCTCTTCCATGATACCCAATCCTTTGATCGGAACGAATCTGGAGGAGCTGGGACCCCGGTTTCCGGATATGAGCGAGGTCTACAGCCGCCGTATGGGCCGGGTGGTAAGAAAAGAGGCAGAAAAGCTGGGCATCCCCCTGAAGGAGGGCGTCTATATCCAGCTGACAGGCCCGTCCTATGAGACCCCGGCTGAGATCCGCATGTTTCGGAGTCTAGGCGCGGACGCGGTCGGCATGAGTACCGTCTGTGAAGCAATCGCGGCCCGGCATATGGGCATGGAGATCTGCGGAATCTCCTGCATCACCAACCTGGCGGCCGGTATGTCGGCCAGGGAGCTGAACCATGCAGAGGTACAGGAAACGGCAGACCGGGTGGCGAAGCAGTTTAAGGAGCTGGTGACAGCTGTGGTGACCGGGATATGAGAAAAATAGCGCTGGTGGCCTGTTCAAACGGTCTGGAAGTACGGAAAAAAGGGAGCGTGGAGGAGCTTTGCGCATACCTGGAGGGGCTGGGCTTCACGCCCTGCGTAAGTCCCTGCCTATATGAGAAGGATCCGGTTTTTTGTTCTGTCTTCAGCGGCACTGCAGAAGAACGGGCCGAAGCTCTGATGAGCTTCTACCGGGATCCGGAGGTACAGGCGATATTGGATCTGTCAGGCGGCGATCTGGCCAATGAGCTTCTGCCTTATCTGGATTACGAGGTAATCGGGAAAAGCCAGGCAGAATTCTGGGGCTACAGTGATCTGACCACGATTCTGAATGCCATCTATGCGAAGACCGGCAGGTCTTCCGTCCTTTATCAGGCCCGGAATCTTGTTTCGGACGGCGGATTCTTTCGCCGTCCGGCCTTTGAAAATACAATATTACAGAAACAATCGGATTTATTTCAAATTTCCTGCCAATACGTGCAAAAAGGACAGAAGCAGAAGCTCTCTGAGTTCTGCGGCACTCTGGTGGGCGGGAATATCCGCTGCCTTCTGAAGCTGGCGGGGACGGAATACTGGCCGGATATGCAGGACAAAATCCTTCTTCTGGAGTCCTGGAGCGGCGGCGTCCCGAAGATGGTTACGTACTTCAGCCAGCTAAGGCAGCTTGGCGTATTCCGGCAGATAAAAGCCCTGCTTCTCGGCACCTTTACGGAGATGGAGGACAGAGGCTGTTCCCCGACCATAGAGGAGCTGGCCTGCCATTACGCAGGAGCAGAGCTTCCGATTCTGAAAACCCGGCAGATTGGCCACGGAAAAGACGCGCTGGCCGTCCGTGTCGGAGAAAAGTTCGGTATGTAGATAGAAACAGCAGCTCTATGAAAAATCATAAAGCTGCTGTTTCCATTAGGATAATGAAATTAATTAGAAAAAAGCGATTTAAATTTATTCTGAAGATAATGTATACTCTCTTCGGCCCACTGTTCTTCTAAAGCAGTGGTTTCTTCAATCGTTCCAAGCCAGGGCATCCACTGTTCCAAAATCAGATTAAAATTTTTTTTGGAATGATTTCGATTTTTAATCATATAATCCATATCAGTCATTCCCTGTCCGGCAATACAGCCCTGAACAATAAATCCCATGTCATAATCAGTTCGCCGAATTGTAAAGTCTTTATAATGAAAATTAATTGCCTGAGGAAGCAACGCTTCTATGACCTGAGCTTGACATTCCTGAATTCCAAGGGAGTTAACACAGTCAATACAGGTACCAAGATAAGGACTATCGATTGTTTCTGTCAGTTCTTTTAATTCAGCAACATGACGCAAATCATGATTTTCTATCGCAAGACTAATTCCTGCGGCTTCATAGGAAGGTAAAACCTCTTCGATCCAGGAAATACCTTCGGAAACACTTGGATGAGCGCCATCCCCATCCATAATAGTACGTACAAGGGTAGAACCTGTAATTTCAGCAATATGAAGATATTGTTTCAAAATATGGGGAGTAATTCCACGGGTTCCGATTTCAAGTTGTAGACAATGTGCATCTGCGGATTTTCGAATATCATATAAAGCAGAATCCGAAAAAAGATGCAAAGGAACAATATTGTCTAAAATCTGAACAACAGGAATATGGTGGTTAAAAGCCTTGTCAAACAAGACATCCAGAGTAAAAGGATGAGAAGGCTGTGGATAATTAGCAACACCAAAATTCCAGGTATAGGTACAGGTGCTGAGTCCAAGTTTCATGGGAAACCTCCATTACTGTTGATACTGATCCGGATGAAGCATAGCTTTTACAATGGTACGTGTGAATTCAATATCAAGCGCTTCACGCCAGTTAGGATTAATAACTTTTTTATACCCATTGCTTGCTGCAATTTTAGCTGCATCTGACAGAGGGTTGGTATGCAGAAAATAGATAGAAAGTCCCATCTGCATATGACCAAGGATAAATGAGCGGGCAGCTGCTTCCGGAACGCCGACTTTTACAATTTCGTCAACTACTTCTGTCATACATTTGATAAGGGCAGTATTTACCACTTCTGTAGCAGCAGGCTCGAGAAGTGCCATTTGTTCAACGGTAATTTCAAAGCTGTTCATTACCGGTGAAAACATTTTTTTACTCAATGGCATAGCCAAATCGTCAAAAAGCTTTCTTTCACCAGAAACGTAAGCAATTACAATATCCTGAAGGGCAGCAACACCTCCAAAATGATCATTTCTGGCTTCTTCATTTGGCTGCTCAAAGAAAAGCTGTGGATGGCAGGGGTGAATTACAGCAGTGGTACAGTCCGCCCGTATAAAAGCTTCTTCTGCAAATACTGCGGCAGGATCAAGCAAAATGATTAATGTTCCGGGTTTTACCATAGGAGCATATTGTGCGGTAAGCTTTCCTAAAAGTCTGTCAGGAAGAGCGAAGATTACAACGTCGCAATCAGAAAGCGCTTTTTCAGGGGACTCAATTGGAAGTCCTTTATGTTCAATAGAAGGAATTTTACTTTTATCATTTTCAACCAGGCAGGGATGATAGCCATTCCGAAGAAGGCTGTCTGTAATTCTGGCACCCATTTTTCCACCGGCGCCTAAAATAGTTATTTTTTCCATAAGACATTCTCCTTTTGTATTAAAATTTAAACATCGGATGTTTTATGTTTTGGATTATAAAACAACACAAATGAAAAGTCAACTAAAAAATCTAAAATAAAATAATAATCTGGAAAATGGGGAAAATGCACAAAAATATCAAATAAATTAATACAAAATATAAAAAATATAAAATTATATTGACACATATAACCGGATGTGCTAGGATGGGGTCACAAGAAAGGTATGATGTTTAAAAGATGATAAGGAGGACGGAAGTATGATTATTGATGCACATGCGCACTTGGGACATGATTATGTGTTTGATGAGGAAATCACAGAAGAGGAGCTGATCACTCAGTATAGAAAAGATCATGTAGATGGCGCAATCATTCAGCCTTTTATTTCCCGGCCTTATATAGAAGAAACAAAGGCATATCATAACAGAATAGCAGAATTCTGTGATGCCGGAAAAGGACTTTTTTATGGAATGGCTTCTATTAATCCACATTTTAAGGATGAAGAAGTATATGACGAATTAAAGAGATGTGTGAAAGAATTGGGATTTGTAGGGGTAAAGATTACACCCATTGCGCATGCGGTGAATCCTGCCTCAAAAGATGGAATGAAGATTTTTGATATGGCAAGAGAATTAAAAATCACGGTTATGGTGCATACCGGATCTGGAGCTCCCTTTTCGGATCCAATGATGATATTGCCGGCAGCAAAGCAATTTCCGGATGTGAAAATTGTAATTGCCCATGCGGGAACAGATCTTCTGAAAAGTGAGGCAGTTTTTCTGACAAAGACGTATGATCAGATTTATATAGAGCCCAGTTGGTTAGGAATCTCAGCAACAAAGGCAGTGATAGAAAGCTGTAGCGTTAATAAAGTAATGTTCTCATCAGACCATCCGCGCAATGTTCCTATGGAACTGTTAAAGTATAGAAATCTGATTTCCGATTCGGAGGACTTGGAACGGGTTTTATCAGGTACAGTCATCGAAGCGTTTGAGTTGAAAACAAAATAAGGAGGAAAAAGATGGAGAATAACCTTTTCCTTGAAATTTGTGGGGTATCAAAAATATTTCCCGGGATCAGAGCATTGGACAAAGTCAGCTTTGATATCAGAGAGGGTGAAGTGCATGCTATATGCGGAGAAAATGGAGCCGGAAAAAGCACACTGATTAACGTTTTGGCAGGTAATTACAGACCGGACGAGGGCTATTTGAAAATAAAAGGAGACAGGGTAGCGTTCGCAAATCAGTCGGAAGCTATTGAGGCAGGTATAGCCGTAGTGTATCAGGAGAGAAGTCTGGTAGGAAATCTTTCAGTGGAAGAAAATATTTTTGCGGACAAGGAGCCTTTGAACAGATTTGGGTTTATTGATGGAAAAGAATTGTCCAGAAGGACAAAAGAAGCCTGTCAGAAAATAAAATTAGACCTAAATCCTAAAATGCTAATACAAGATGTTTCGCCGGCAGATCAGCAAATGGTAGAAATTGCAAAGGCCATGACTACAGATTGTAAACTGATTGTGTTTGACGAACCGACGGCAGCCCTGACGGATCGGGAAACAAAGGTGTTATTTGAATTAATTCAGGAATTTAAGAGCAAGAAGATTTCAGTGATTTATATTTCACACAGACTTGAAGAAATCTTTGAAATTTCAGATAGGGTAACTGTTCTAAAAGACGGAAAGTATATAGGAACTAAAAATACGGTTGATACAAATATGGATCAATTGATTCAGATGATGATTGGCCGGGATTTGGTAATTGATGCATATAAACCTTATTATACAGATAAAGTGGCATTGAAGGTTGAAAATCTGTGTGGCGCAAGGTTTGAAAATATTAACTTTGAAGCGTATGAGGGAGAAATTCTGGGTTTTTCTGGTCTGGCCGGGGCGGGACGAACAGAAACGTTTCGAGCAATTGTAGGTGCAGACAGACTCTATTCAGGAGAGATTACAGTATACGGGAAAAAGGTAAAAATTCATAATACAACGGAAGCAATTCAATGTGGAATAGGATATCTGCCGGAGGATCGGAAGGAAGAAGGCCTGTTTCTGGAACAGAGTATCGCGTCAAATATTATATCGGGTAACATGAATGCTGCTGAAAAAAATGGATTTTTATCTGACAAAATGGAATTTGAGGTTGCCGAGAAATATAGAAAAATTCTGAATATAGCGACACCGGATGTTAAAAAATTGGTGGGGGAGCTTTCTGGTGGAAACCAGCAGAAGGTTGTATTTGCAAAATGGTTGTTAGTAAATCCCAAAATTCTAATTGTAGATGAACCTACTAAGGGAGTGGATGTAGGTTCGAAGTCTGAAATATACAGAATTATGAGAAAGCTTGCAAAGAAAGGGACCTGTGTTATTGCCATATCTTCAGATTTGCCGGAAATATTGCAGATTAGTGACAGAGTAATTGTAATGCATGCAGGACATATAAGCGGTGAATGCGAAAGAAGCGAGATGAATGAGGAAGCAATTATGCGTTATTCATCAGGATTAGCATAAAAGGAGAAGGTAGCATGAAAAAAAGAATCAATCTGATGATGATTTTACAGAACAGAATTGTGTCGCTGGGGGCAATTAATTTTATTGTTATTATAGTATCCAGTCTTATCTGGAGCAATTCATTCGCGACAATTGCAAATGCTCAGTCGGTAGCGCTAAATATGGCAGTGAATGCAATAGTATGTATTGGAATGTTGGTTGTGCTGGCAGCTGGAGGAATTGATCTTTCTGTGGGAGCGGTTGTAGCGCTGTCGGGAGCACTCTGCGCAAATCTAATGATGCACCATAATGTTCCGATGGTAATTGCGATTATTGTCGCGTTAGCTGTAGCAGGGCTTGTTGGAGTAGTTAATGGTATATTAATTGCGGTTGTTGGTGTAAATCCGATGATTGTAACCTTATCCATGCAGGGGCTGATCAGAGGAATCGCAATGTTAATTGCGGGTTCGGGAATTACTAATCTTCCATCTGTATTTACTGGTCTTGTTGGCTGGAAAATAGGAGGATTTCGCGCACCAGTATTTTATATGATTATTCTCTGTGCTATTTATAGTTTTCTGGTAGCCAAGACAAAGTTTTTCCGGAGGTTTTATTACATAGGAGGAAATGAAAAAGCTGCACAGTTATCCGGTATTAATGTAATTCAGACGAATGTACTGGGGTATGTAAATAGCGCATTGTTGGCTGGATTGGCAGGTATTATTCAGGTGGCGAGAATGGGAGCAGCCGTTTCTTCTATTGGAGAAGGAATGGAGATGACAGCAATTACGGCATGCGTTCTGGGTGGAGCAAGTCTTACAGGAGGATATGGAACTGTTTTAGGGGCAGCTTTTGGTGTGTTGTTTACGAGCCTTGTAGATAATATTATGATTATGGGTAGAGTTGCATCCAGTTGGCAGGATATTGTTGTGGGTATTATTCTGATTGTGGCTGTTTCGACAGATGTTATTATCAAACGAAACCGAATCAGAATAAAAAAATAAAACCAAAGAAAAGGAGAAAAAGTATGGGTAAAAAGAGAATTTTAGCAGGGGTTTTAGCAATTGCAATGACAGCGACAATGGCATTGTCAGGCTGTGGAGATTCATCTGCGGCTACAGACGCAGGAGATGGCCAGAAGGCTGATTATTCAAATGAGGAATATGTGTGGGTTTCCTGTCTGTCTAATCAGTCCATGTTTGTAAATTCAGATCAGGCAGGTTTAAAGCAATTTGCAGAGGATTATGGGGTAAAAGTCAGTGTAGTAGGTCCGACTGATTATGATGTGGCAGGACAGGCAGCGGCATTAGATCAGGTGGTAGCAACGAAACCGGCAGGAATTATGGTAATCGGCATGGAATCTTCGTTGAAGGATTCTATTGATGCAGCAGTGGATGCGGGGATTCCGGTTGTAACGATTGATGCGGATGTATCTGATTCAAAGAGACTTTGCTTCATTGGAACAGATTGGTATCAGCTTGGTGTAAAGCATGCGGAGGCAGTAATTGAAGCTACTGGAGGAAAAGGAAAATGTGCCGTTATTTATCAGCAGGGAACAGAAACGCAGGAAGATGCACTGGATGGATTTAAAGATACCATTGCTGGTACAGGAATGGAGTTTGTAGACGCTTATTCTGCAAACGGGTCGATCGAGACGGCTTGTCAGATTGCAGAAGATTTGATGACATCTACTCCGGATATTGCGGCAATTTCCTGTTTTGATGGTTCTACCCCAGGACTTGGAACGGCCATTGAGGAAATGGGAAAAGCAGGAAGCGTAATTGCCACGGGAACGAATGCTGAGGATACGCAGCTTCAGCAGTTAAAGGATGGAAAATTCTATGCGCTTGTGGGACAGAAAAGACAGCTGTTTTCTTATTGGGGTGGTGCTGTACTGTTTGCATACAATCATTCCTCTGCAGCTATCACAGCAAACGATAAAGAAAATGGTATTCTGAATATACCGCAGAATGTCGATACAGGACTGTATCTTATCACAGCGGATAATGTGGATTCTTTCTTGAATAAATAAAAAATGATACATGTTATTTGAGAAAGATCTGTGCTTTTAGACTGAATTATATGGTACAATGAAAATAAAATTCTATCATATGGGGGAAAAGAATGGAAAGACAGAATAGGGATATTATTTCTTTGCTGGAGAAGGATAATAAAAAAAAGAAAACGGCCACAGATGTGGTAATAGATAAAATTAAGAGCCTTTTACTTGCAAAGGAATTAAAGCCTGGTGATTTGATTCCTCCGGAAAATGAGTTGGCAAACGCAATGAATGTCAGCCGTGGTTCAGTAAGGGAAGCAATGAAAGTTCTGTCGGCTTTTGGAATTGTCGAAATCAAAAGAGGAAATGGTACCTATATAGCCAGTGAAATAGGAGAGCAATGTCTGGATCCGTTGATTTTCGGTATCATATATCAAGGAAATGATATAGAAGAAATGAGGGAGCTTAGAGAGCTGTTTGAACTGGGAGTCATAAAGGACGCAATAAAGCATGTAACAGAAGAGGAATGTAATGAAATACAGCGTATTCTGGATGATTTTGAGGAAAAAATTGCGGAACCGGATTTTGATGAACAAATTATCTATGCTCATGAGGAAGCTTTTCATCGGGCGTTGGGAAGAGCAACGCATAACAGGTTGATAGAATATATGTATGCCTTTTTATTGAAATTTATGCAGTCGGAAATTAAGGTTACAACAAGTAAGTTTAAGACCGCAGCAGGACAGAATACTTTGAAAATTCACAAAAAAATATTCGAAGGACTGAAGGAAAAGGATTTCAGGAAAGCTACAAAAGCGGTTTCCGCATCTGTTTCAACCTGGCATAAATATTATATTGAATAATATTTTAATAATATTATTAACTCCATTACCCTAAATACAACAGATTGGATATGTATCCGATCTGTTGTATTTTTTAGAAGGTTCATTTCTTTTGACAATCCCCAAACTCAATTTTAACAAAACATGCATATTTCATTTACCTTTCGGTGTTACCCTTACAAAGGCGACATCGAAAGGAGATTAAAGTGAAAAGAAGCAGAAAGAGATCCGAAATAAGAAACCTGGGAGCTGTGCTGCTCTTTGTTTTACCGGCACTGATTCCGCTTTTTATTTTCTGGATTTATCCGATTCTCAGGTCGGTCTGGCTCAGTTTTACGGACTGGGATTTTATGACGCCTGACTACAATTTTATCTGGTTTAAGAATTATACGTCTTTATTGAAGGACAGCCGTTTTTACGAAGCTCTGTGGAATACCCTGGTATTTACGGCAGGAACCCTGTTTCCTACGATTATTGGCGGCCTGGGTCTGGCGCTTCTGCTCCGCAGAAATTTTAAGGGAAGCGGTGTATTCAAATTCGTCCTGTTTTCCCCCTGGATTACACCGACCGTAGCCATCTCTATCGTGTGGACCTGGATTTTCCGGGAGGACGGAGGTCTGGCCAATCAGGTTCTGGGGCTATTCGGACTTCCGGCCCTGAAATGGATCAGCAGCTCTGATACAGCCATGCTTTCCGTTATCATCGTTACGGTATGGAAAAGTCTGGGCTATGCCATGATCTTTTATCTGTCCGCGCTGGAAAAGGTTCCGGAGGAGCTTTACGAGGCAAGCGCCCTGGACGGCGCGAAGCCCTGGCGGCAGTTCCTGGATATGACGCTTCCGGGAATCTCACCCACCACATTTTTCCTGATGATTATTACCATGGTTAATTCCCTGCAGGCCTACGATCAGATACAGATTCTGACCCAGGGCGGCCCCAGCGGAAGCACCCGAACCCTGCTTTATATGTATTATCAGCTGGGCTTTCAGGAATTTAAGATGGGACAGGCTACAGCTACGGCAGTGATTATGATTATCATAACCGTCATTTTATCCCTGGCGCAGTTTACCGCGTCGAAAAAATGGGTCCATTACTAGGAGGCGGACATGAAAGAAAACAAAATCAAGCTGGTATTGAAATTCGCAGTATTGCTGGTCGTAAGCCTGTTTACCGCCTTCCCCTTTATCTGGATGATTTTGAGCGCGCTGAAGACCAAGGCGGAGATTATGAATGTGGGAGCCTTTTTCCCGGCAGTACCTCAGTGGAGCAATTTTATTTCCGTAATCTTTCACTCTCCGCTGCCGGGCTATATTGTAAACAGCCTCTGGGTTTCTCTGGTGGTGGTAGCCCTGCAGATTATCACAGGGGCCATGATTACCTACGCCATGGTATTTCTGGAGTTTAAGGGAAAGAACGCGTTATTTGCCATCGTGATGGGAACCTATATGCTTCCGGTGGCAGCGACCTATATTCCAAGCTATATCATTCTGTCCAGATGGAATCTTCTGGATACCATGACAGGACTGATTGTCTCCAGCAGTGTCAGTATCTTCGGTATCTTTCTGCTGCGGCAGTCCTTTATGCAGGTACCGAAAGGGCTGGTAGAGGCGGCCCGGATAGACGGCGGCAGTCATTTCCGCATTCTCTGGGAAATCATCTGCCCCATGACGAAGTCGTCCTTTATTACATTTGGTTTGATGAGCTTCATTTCAACATATAACAACTACATGTGGCCTTCCCTGATTACCAAGAGTTCAGAAAAATATCTGGTTTCCCAGGGACTTCGGAGCTTCTTTATCGAGGGAGGCGCCTACGGAACAGAATGGGCCCTGGTAATGGCCGGAAGCGCGCTGATTGTGGTGCCTTTGTTGATTCTGTTCGCATTTACACAGAAATGGTTCATCAACGGTATCGGTGGAGACACCGGTATGAAGGGATAGGATCCCGCAACACCTATATTTGAGGAGGAAATGAAAAATGAACAAGAAACTGGTATCCGTACTCCTGGCCTCCGCCATGGCCGTGACAGCACTGGCAGGCTGCGGAAGCAAGGCAGAGGGAACAGCAGACACAGCAGCGAACGTCCAGACAGAGACCGGTGACGCGGCAGAGACCGGCGATACCGTAGACGTGGAATTCTGGTATTCCGGAGGAAAAACCGCCGTAGGCGTGGTACAGGAGATCGTGGACAGCTTTAATGCTTCCCAGAGTAAATATCATGTAAGCACCGTAACACAGGCAGATTATGACGAAACCTACCAGAAGCTGCAGGCAGGTATTGCCGGAAACGCGGCTCCGGATCTGGTGCTTCTGAACGCGGAGACAGCACGGACACTGGCCTCCAAAAATCTTCTGGCAGACATGCAGCCGATGATTGACGGCGACAGCGAGTTTAGCGCAGACGATTATCTGAAGGTATTCTACGATCAGGGCGTGGACGAGACCGGAAAGGTCTTCGGACTTCCGGCTTACGGAACCACACAGGTTATGTATTACAATATGGCAGCCTTTGACGCGGCGGGCGTGAAGGCCGAGGACATCAAAACCTGGTCGGATCTGGCAGAGGCAGCAAAGAAAATCAAGGCGGCAGGCTACGAGTATGGCTGGGAGCCTATGTGGGGAGCGGACAACATGATTGACGCAGCCTTCAGCAACGGCGCTTCCATCTTCAACGAGGACGGCACCCAGGTTACCATCAACAGCCCGGAATGGGTAGAGGTATGGGAGGCCTTCCGTACCTGGATTCATGACGACAAGATCATGGCCATTCACTCCGGCGGACAGGGTTGGGAGTACTGGTACGCGACCATCGACGATGTAATTGCCGGAAAGGCAGGCGGTTATACCGGTTCTTCAGGAGACCAGGCAGATCTGGATTTCAGTATTGTAGCAGCTATGGAGCAGCCGGCATGGAGCGCAAGCACCACATCCGCGCCGATGGCAGAGACCAAGACCTTAAGCGTTCTGGAGGGATCCTCTGACGCAGAGAAGCAGGGCGCGTTTGAGTTTATCAAGTATTTCACCAATGCGGAGAGCCAGGCAAAATGGACCATGTCTACCGGTTATGTGGCAGTAAACCAGAAAATCAACGACAATGCGGATTATCAGTCTTATGTGGCAGAAAATCCCCAGGCAGCCGTTCCCTTCGCGCAGGCGACCCACGGAACCGTATACCCCAACGACCCCACCAACGGAGCAATCAAGGACGCCCTGAAGGTAGCGGCAGATAAGGTAGAGATTGACGGAGTGTCCGCAAAGGAAGCACTGGACGAGGCTCAGAAGACCGCGCAGGCAGCGCTCGACGAGGCACTTGCGAAATAAGGAAAACGTATGACACAGACGCTGAAATTTGTAATCGGCGCCGGAGAGACTGCACGCCAGGAGGAAACCTTTACGGTTTCTTCCGCCTGCAGTCATCTCTGTTTCCGATATGATTTATCAAAAAAATATACCTTTCTGGTGTTTCTGATGATAAAGGATCCCAGTGGGAAAATCCGGTTTCTGAAGCAGCTGGGTTACAGCGATCCGGTCATTGTGCTGGGAAAAGATGGAAACGATACTACCATCGGAGGCGTTCCGGGAGCCCTGCCTGCGGGAACCTGGCAAATGACGGTTTTCGTATTTGCGGAGCACCTGAAACGATTGATGGGGGAGAAGACCCAGCCCTTTTCTGTCCTGGTTACAGAGGAGGCGGTAGCTGTCACCGAGCCGGTGGGAGAACAAGTCTGGACTCCGGATTATGAAAACTATGACTGGACAGCAATCCGGAAAAAAGGAAAGGGCTGGTATCAGGGAGATTTCCATACCCACACCCGGCTGTCGGACGGCAAGGAAACCACCGAAAACGCCAGCCGGAAGGCCGAGCGCATGGGACTGGATTTCTATACGCCCACCGAGCACAACGCGATTCATACAGGCTGGCCGGAGACGTCCTTACTAGTTCTGCCCGGAATCGAGATTACGACGCTGCTGGGACACGCCAACCTGTTTGGAATTACCCATATGCCCCGGGCGCTGGAGCAGATTCTGGAGGATAAGGAGGAGGCCGCTCTGAAAGCGGATCTGGAGCAGATTCAGCAGGAGTGTCGGAAAGAACACTGGTTATTTAGTATCAATCACCCCTTCCTTTATATCTGGAAATGGCTGTATGGAGATCTGAGACTGGACGGCGTCCACTGTCTGGAGATCATCAACGATCCCACCTACGAGGCGGATCCGGAGGCAAAAGCGGGGGAAGCCAACCAGAGAGCGGTGGCGCTGGCGGATCTTCTCTGGGCGGACGGACACCGGATCTGCGCTATAGGCGGTTCGGATTCCCACAACACGCTGGAGGAACGGTATCCGGGAGCCACAGAGCCGTCGGTACCGGGGGATCCGGCCACCTTTGTATACATGGAGGATCTGAGCGCGGAGCATCTTCTGGAGGGCGTAAGAAGCTGTAACTGTTATGTGACAAGGCACTGCCGGATTGAGACCGGGCTGTTGTTTGGCGGACAGCTTCCGGAGGATAAAGAGGAACTGCCCTATCGGATCTGCCTTAGGGGTCAGAAGGAAAAGCCGGAGATTTTTTATCTTCACAACGGAAAACGCGTGGACTGCCGGGTAACCGGACGGGAGGACGCCTGGGAGGCAGCCGGAACTGTAAGACTTACAGAGGAGGCTTATCAGTGGATCCGGTTCGGCGCGGAAGCAAAAGACGGAGGCTTTCTGTTTTACGGAAATGCCATCACAAGAGGAACCGGAAAACAGAAGCTTCGAACCTTTGGGGAGGCGGTGGAACAGCTATGATAAAAGGAATCCTGTTTGACAAGGACGGTACACTGATTGATTTCTATGAGGTCTGGGGCAAAGCGGCTGTGAAGGTGGCAAAGCGGCTCTGCGACGCCAGAAGAATGCCGGAGCGCCAGCGGATGCTTCTGCGGGAAATGGGCGTGGCAGACGGCCGGGTGGATCCGGACGGAGCCCTGGCCTGGAAATCCTATCGGGGTGTTGCGGAGGATTTGCAGGAGTATCTGGGTACAGATCCGGAGAAGCTGGCAGGGGAGCTGGCGGAGCTTTTCTATGAGGAGGTCGGGCTGAAGCGGACGGCATATCCCACCTTCACCGACGTAAAGGCCATGATGGAAGCCCTGCGGTCCCGGGGCCTGTGGATAGGCGTGGCTACTACGGACGATCTGAAGTCCACCCGGAGATGTCTGGAGGTGCTAGGTGTCGAGGAGTACATTTCCTTCTGGGGAGTCTCGGGAGAAGGGCTGCCCGAGAAACCGGATGGAAGGCTGGCAAGCCTGGCCGCAGGGCACTGGGGAATCTGGAAGGATGAGATCGCCATGGTAGGCGATAACCCCAATGATATGCGGTTTGCCAGAAACGGCGGCGCAGTGGCAATCGGCGTAAAAAGCGGAACCGGAACCGAGGATATGCTCCGTGAGCAGGCAGATTATCTGCTGGATTCCGTAGACGATCTGGTGGATCTGATCGATCAAATAAATACAGAGGAGAAAAGAAATGGCACATATTCAGTTAAAGCATGTGTGTAAACGATATGAAAACGGATTTGAAGCAGTGAAGGATTTTAACCTGGAGATACAGGACAATGAATTTATTATTTTTGTAGGTCCCTCCGGCTGCGGAAAATCCACAACCCTGCGCATGATAGCAGGACTGGAAAATATCAGCGAGGGAGAGCTGTATATCGACGGCGAGCGCATGAACGAGGTGGAAGCCTGTGATCGGGACATTGCTATGGTCTTTCAGAACTACGCCCTGTATCCCCATATGACGGTAAGAAAAAACATCGGCTACAGTTTGCATATCCGTCATGAGAAGAAGGAAGTTATCGAGGCCAAGGTAAATGAGGCCGCAGAGATCCTGGGTCTGACCGAGGTGCTGGATCGGAAGCCTTCGGAGCTGTCCGGCGGACAGAAGCAGCGTGTAGCCATGGGACGCGCCATCGTCCGCAATCCCAGAGTCTTTCTGATGGACGAGCCCCTGTCCAACCTGGACGCCAAGCTCCGGGGACAGATGCGGGTGGAAATCGCCAGCCTGTATCATAAGCTGAATTCCACGTTTATCTATGTGACCCATGATCAGACCGAGGCCATGACCCTGGGAACCCGGATTGTTGTCATGAAGGATGGCGTGGTGCAGCAGGTGGATACGCCGGAGCGCCTGTTCCGCTATCCGGCCAATCAGTTTGTGGCAGGCTTTATCGGAACGCCGCCTATGAATTTCGCAGAAGCAGTCGTGAAATACGAGCCCAACGGCGGTCTGTATCTGGAAGAAAATGGGAACCGCATAGAACTGACGAAGGAAAAGGCAGAAAAGCTTCGCCGGGGCAATTATATCGGACGGGCAGTGACCCTGGGCATCCGTCCGGAGCACGTGATCCTGAATCCCACAGAAGGCGGTAGCGTCCATGGAGCGGGAACCGTAGAGGTATACGAGATGCTGGGCTCCGAGGCAATGGTTTATCTGAACCGGGAGGGCAGCCGGGAAAAGATGATTATCAAAACGGATACCGCGGCTCCGGTGCGGCCGGGAGAAAAAGTAAGCTACGCTTACCTGCCGGAAAAAATCCATCTTTTTGATCGGATAGACGGCAGGACAATCACCAATTAGCAGGAGGGACGTATGCCATACGTATTTCTGGCGCTGGCCATCTGTGCCGAGATTACAGCGACCACACTTTTAAAATCCTCGGAAGGCTACACCAGGCTGCTTCCCACTGCCTTCAGCCTTCTGGCTTATCTGATCTGTCACTGCAGCTTTTCCCGGGCGGTGACAAAACTCAATTTGGGAATCGCCTACGCAATCTGGTGCGGCGTAGGGATTCTGGTGACGGCTGCGATTTCCCGGGTTCTGTTCGGGGAACGGGTTTCACCGGCGGGCAATGTGGGAATGGCCCTGATTCTGGTGGGCTGTATCGTGATGAATCTGTCCGGAAGCAGATAGAAGGCAGACAGAAAAAAGAAAAACGGGCGCAGGGCTTGACAACCCCCGTCCGGAAATGCTATGTTAAA